>CAYVUX010000323.1:0-422 GCA_964455075.1 uncultured Desulfobacteraceae bacterium
TGCTCCGCCTCCGCCCGCGCCGTCTCTCTGTCTTCCTCCCGCGGTCCTTTTCTCGCCAGCACCAGCTGCTGCAAGGCCTTCAGCCGGCGGGCCTGCGCTGCATCCAACCGGCTCCTGGCCGCATCATACTCACTCCTGGACACGGATTCGCTTCGATGGAGGTTTTCGATCCGCTCGTAGTGCCGGCGGACCTCCTTCAGTGCGGCTTCGGCCTCCTCCAGCATTGCCTCGGCCGTCCGGATTTCTTCGGGCCGGCTTCCGGTTTGGACCCGTTTGAGCCGGCTTTCGGCCGCCTGAAGGGCCGCCTCGGCCTGCTTCACTTCCAGCTCGATGCTGCCTGTTGCGATCTCCGCCAGGAGTGCCCCTGCCTGCACCCGGTCGCCCTTTTCAAAACAGAGCTTTTCAATGATCCCTCCGAGCTC
>CAYVUX010000323.1:432-3314 GCA_964455075.1 uncultured Desulfobacteraceae bacterium
GAGGCCACGGCGACCTTTCTGTGGGCGCGAACCACGCCGGCCACTTCCACCTCCCGGTCCGCCGGGCCGGGATCAAGCCGCGCCACGCGCACCAACTTGGCTTCCGAGGGTTCCTGCTTTGAAACATCCTGCGCGTCTCCCTGGTTTCCGCATCCTGCAACGCCGCTCATTCCAAGAAGGGCCGCAAGAAAGACGACGGCCGCCGTTCTCTTCACCCGGCCGACCAGGAAGCAATTGCGGACGGGCTCCCTACGGGCCGACACCTTGCAGAGAACCAATCTTCCCGCCTTCATTTGTGCACCCCGGGACCTATCATGGCCCCTCGAATCCGGACCACTCCCTTCCATATGCTCTACATGTCTCGGTTTCAACCCAGATTCCACCTTTCGAGCGCCTTTCAACCGCGTCCGGGATCCCTGCAAGGCCGGGGAAAAAAAGACCGTCCGAAAGACTCCTTATGAGACACGGACGGCTCCAACCTGTTCGCTTGCGGCCTGCGGCCTGGAGGCCGGGACCAGGCGCCGCACAACTCCCCTCCGCACCCGGCGCAATGGATCGCACGGTTGCGTGCAGGGAGCCGCCAGGACAATCATGAACGTTTTTGCTTACGACGGGCTGTGAATCGGCCCCTGAGCGAGTTCACGGATCGCCCCTATGGGCGAGGTGCGAATGAATATCCCTGAGCAGGCGGCGGGAAATCTCCTCCATGCCCAGGCTTAGTGCTTCCACCAAGGCCTTTGGGTTCCTGTCCGTGCAAGCTTTTTCGGACCGATAGCTCCTCTGGAAAAGTACCCGGCCCAGGACGTCTCTTTCCGATTTCTCAATGAGCGTAACCCCGATGGTCAACACACCGGTCCATGTGTCCTCATGGTCCCACTCCAGTATTTCTTCGACCCGGCCCTCCAGCACGTGGGTGCTTGTCTGCGTACTCTCCGGGGGATACACCGCACGGAATAGCCCGCTTTCCCGCATATCCCTGGACAAGGCCTGGGTCACAAGGTCTCCGGGATTCGCTCGCCACTTGTGGTACGCATAGGCGTTTCTCTCGTAGGCTCGGTCTCGATAGACGATCTCTCTGCTGTTGTAAGCGGGCGCCACGGTGAAGCGCTCCACCTTCAGCGCCGCCCCTACCGGCTCAAGCCCTTCCGGGGCCGGCGCTTGGTACTCCAGCATGTAGAGATGAATCCTGTCCCTGGGAGGCCCTACTGTGCCGCACGCAGCCCCAAAGACCCATGCTCCCACAAAGACAAGCCTCATGCCGTTCTTGAAATCCATCAGCAAAGCATGTTCACCTTTCCATAGACCGGGTTTCCACCTCGCGGGGCTCGGGAGGGTAATCGAAGATCAGTTTCGAAGGTCTTTCGGAAAGCGCATCCACAAGCCTCTTCAGATTTTCGCTCGCCTCTTCCAGGTTCCGCATCACGACCATCAGGCTTTGCTCCACCCTTGCAATGGACATCCCGGTCCCCTGGACCAGTGCCCCGCTTTGCTCCAAAGCCCGGTCCGCCTTGAACGCCGCATCCCGGAGATGCTCCACCGCCTCCCCAATGTCCCCGCGGTTTTCCAGGACAATCTCCTCGGCCTCCCGCGCGGCAATCTCCAGGTGATCGATGACCCGGTCGGCCCGTGTGAGCACCCTGTTCAAGGAGCTCCCGGCCTCCTCCACCGATTCCAGGATCCGGTTCCACTTCCGTTCATCCAACATTCTGTCCAGCTTGTTGACAAAGGATTCGATGTTCTTTGAGATCTCTTTTACATTCGCATCGGCAACCACACGGCTCGTGCTCTCCAGGGTCGCCTTGATCCGGGTGGAGATCCCTTCGATATCCAGGGCTTGGATCTGGTTCAAAGCCCCGGCGATTCCACTCAGAAGCTCACTCAGCTCGGATGGTTTGGAAGGCACGACCGGATACTTGGTCGGAAAATTCAGTTCCGGTGAACGGTCCGCCTCCCCTTCTTTCCGTCTTTCCAACTCGATGTAGAGGCTTCCCGTGATCCCTACCAGTTGGAGCCGGGCTGCCACATCCGCCGCCAGCTTTTCTCCGGATTCAATGTTCAAGAGCACCTCGATCAGCCGCCCGTCCGGGGCGACCAGTATTCTTTCCACGCGTCCGACGGGCACTCCCCTGTACTTGACCGGGGAGTCCACGCTCAAGCCCTGCACAGACTCGTCGAAATAGGTCACATAGTGATCGCCCTTCTCCAGAATCCGGGACATGCCCAGCCACACGAAGGCGCCCACCGCAAGGACCAAACCGCAGGCCACAAAAAGTCCCACGAGAAATCTTGTGCGCCGGGAAGCCATCCGAGATCACTCCTCTCGACCGGGAGCCGGCGACCCCGCTCTTCGGTTGAAAAACCGCCGGACCAGATCGTTTTGGCTTTGGTCCCTCAGATATTGGGGAGCCCCTTCAGCGATAATCCCCTTGCGCCTGCCGTCCAGCATGATCACCCGATCCGCAACAGCAAAGACGCTTTCCAGTTCGTGGGTCACGATCACCATGGTCGTGCCCATCGTCCTGTTGAGATGGAGGATGAGGTTGTCGATCTCTGCGGATATGATAGGATCCAGGCCAGCGGAAGGCTCGTCAAAAAACAAAATCTTCGGGTTCAAAGCCATGGCCCTGGCCAGTCCGCCCCGCTTTTTCATGCCCCCGCTCAGCTCGGAAGGGAGGTAGTCCTCGTATCCATCCAACCCGACCATCTTAAGCTTCATTTTCACCAGCATGTCCACGTAATTGGGGGGGAGACGGGTATATTCCTCAATGGACAGGGCCACATTCCGGCCCAGGCTCATGGAGCCGAACAGGGCTCCGCTCTGGTAGAGCACCCCGATCTTCCGAAGAGCCTTTGCGAGGCTTCCTTCGTCGCCGGTAGAGATG
>CAYVUX010000323.1:3324-4875 GCA_964455075.1 uncultured Desulfobacteraceae bacterium
GGACAACAAAGATCTCCTTCTCATAGACATCGAAAGAGACCCGGTCAAGAATAATCTCGTCCCCGTATGCAGCCACCAGGTTCCGGACCCGGATCATCGCGGTTGCGGCGGACATGTATTTCCTCCCGATTCTCCCGTCATCCGCCCGACACCCCGAGGAGTGAGACTGTGTCGCAGTTCGTCATCCCGGCCAAGTCCCGTGAAACGGGGCGCGAGCCGGGATCCATAAATTCACGATATGATGACTCTTCCCTGGATTCCGGATCTCTATATGCTCTGCGTCGCTCGTCCGGAATGGCGTTTTTTTCGAAATGCGACACAGCCTGGTCCATGCGGATCGCGACGCGCGGTTGGGGCTTTCCCTCATTTCTTGTTTTTCATGCCCTTGAGAATCTTCTCCGGCGTGATGGGCAAATCCTTCGAGCGATAACCCGTGGCATGATACACGGCCTCGGCAATGGCCGGTGCCGTGGGCGAGACAAGCCCTTCGCCCGCCTCTTTGGCGCCCATGGGTCCTTCCGGTTCATAGGTTTCGATGCACACCGATTGCCCGGGGGGCATGTCCAGCGCGCTGGGTATCTTGTAGTCCAGAAACGTGGTGTTCAGGGTCTTTCCATCCTTCATGACGAAGTCCTCGGAGAGGGCGTAGCCGAGGCCCATGTGGATGGAGCCCTCCAGCTGCCCTTCCACGGATGTGGGGTTGATCACCGTGCCGCAATCATGCGCGGTCCACATCTTCCGGACCTGGACGAGACCGGTCTCCTTGTCCACGTCCACTTCCGCCACCTGGGCCCCGAAGCTGAACGCCGGACTCACCAGCCCTTTGCCGCGGGGGGTGTAAGAGCCTCGTTCCACCAGGGGTTCCCCGCGGTTTGCCTTCTGGGCCATGGCCACCGCCTCGCCGAAGCTCATCCCCCGGTCCGGGCGTCCCACCGCCTGGACCCGCCCGTCCTTGCACTCCATGTCGTAGATGACGTTCAGGTTGTAACGGGCGGAGACGGCGCCGAACAATTTCTCCTTGATCTTCCGGGCCGCATCAATGACCGCGTTCCCGGCCATGAGGGTGACGCGGCTCCCCCAGGAGCCCAGGTCGGCCTGCGGGGTCATGGCCGTATCCGCGCTGGTGATGCGGATGTCCTCCATGTTGAGCCCCAACTGTTCGGCGAGAATCTGTTTGAGCACCGTGTCGGAGCCCTGACCGATGTCGGAGGCCATGGTGAGCAAGTGGGCGGTCCCATCGGCATAGACTCTCACTTCGGCGGCGGAAAAGGGGTACTGGGTGTTGAACCAGTTGAACACGCCGCCCGAGATAAAACTGTAGCATCCGACACCGATGCCCCTCCCCTCCTTGAGGGTCTTTCTCTTCCGTTTCCATTGGCTCATGCGGGCCACTTCGCGAAGCGACTCAATGAACCCGCAGCTCGAGATCGTGGCCACGTCGGGAATGGTGTCGCCGGAAACCATGGCGTTCTTGATCCTCAGGTCGATGGGGTCGATGTTGAGGTCCTCCGCGGCCATGTTCATTTGGGTTTCCGTGGCAAAGAGGGACTG
>CAYVUX010000324.1:0-4869 GCA_964455075.1 uncultured Desulfobacteraceae bacterium
GGTATAGCAGCAACAGTGGGGGTCGTGCCCACCAGGTAGGGACCAAGGCTCCCAACGGCCTTGGCATTTATGACATGAGTGGCAATGTCTGGGAGTGGTGCCAGGACTGGTACGGGAACTATCCTTCGCGGGCTGTGACCGATCCCACGGGGCCTTCGTCCGGCTCCTACCGGGTCGACCGGGGCGGCAGCTGGCGCAACGAACCGAGGGGCGTGCGTTGTGCCCTTCGCGACAGGTTCGCCCCGGTCAGCGGCCTCGACGACCTGGGGTTCCGCCTCGCAAGAGACAAGTGAATCTTTGTTTTTTTACCCTTTTACCTTTTGGAGAGCGGCAGGGTTTTGCAAAAAGGGCGAGCCCGCCGGGCCGGAGGCCCGCAGCGGAGATGCGAGCCCGCAGATTAAACATTGTTGATTACATCGGTATTCTGCCGAAGAGTTAAGGGGTAATTTTGACCGGAAGAGCATATGTAAGGGAGGTTTTTTTTAAAACGTCCTGCCGGTTTTTGGCATTTTTCATCGAGATAAAGTGACCGAAGAGGCTAGGGATGAGGCCCGGTACGGCCATGGGTTAGTGCATGAGCATGAGGATAGACTTGAGGGTGCTCAGAGAGGGCAACGGACGGGTTCCTTCCCGATCCAACTTTTTGTAGATAGCTTTGGGCGCGCAAGGGATGTTGGGGTTGTAGAGATAGAGTGTTTCCATAACAACCATCTGCTCTATTTGGGCCCGGGTGAATGAGAAGGTAGTGAAGGGCTTTTTTTATGATTAAGTCAGGGATGAAGGTCTGCCGGACCGGGATAAGGGGGCGAGTCCCGGTCCGGGATGGTTTCTGAGGTGTTTTTCATTCTGTGTCCCATATGGGGTCTTCATCGGCTTGACTTTCCCAGTATTTTTCTTCCTCTAATTTTAGGTATTTTTCGATAAATTCATTTTCATATCGATCCCATATTAATTCATTGAGCCTTGCCATAAGGTGCCATATGGTCCAAGCGGTTTTGATTTCCTCCTCATTGTTCATGGTTTTTTCTCCTTTCAAAAGGTAGATGGCCGCGGTTTTTATTCATCCTTGGAGGGTTTTTACCTTGAGCACCATCTCCGGGGTGACGGTTGTTTTCTGATCGAACATGGCGTAAGTGAGGGCTTGCTCGGTGATGGCGCCGATTTTTCTGGGGATGCCGAAGCTGAGCTCATGAACGGCTTCGAGGGCCTTGTCATTGAGGATGGGGTGTTGAGCGCCTGCAAGCTTGAGGTGATGATTTACATAGGCTTTGGTCTCCTGGGGTGTAAGCCCGGGCATGTGGTATCGTATAGCGATACGCTGATTGAAGGGCTCCATCACGGCGAAGTCCATGACCCTTCTGAGATCGGACTGCCCGGCCAGGACCAGGATGAAGGGATCGTAGGAGTCCATCTTGAAGTTGGTTAAAAGCCTGAGCTCCTCTAAGGGGCCGGTTTGAAGCAGGTGACTCTCGTCGACAATCAAGACCACGGTTTTTCCCATCTGCTCCTTGGATTCCAAAAGGGCCTGTTGGATCTGGGTATAGACGGCACTTTTGGACATTCTCTGGGGTAAGCCGAGGAGGCGGTTTAAGTGAGCCAGCAGATCGGTCCTGCTCAGGGTGGAAAGGGGGGTGTAGTAGACCTTAAAGAGGTTTTGGTTGAGGTTTTCCACGTAGCGCCTCAAGGCCAGGGTTTTTCCTACCCCGGGATCGCCTGTAAGGAGGAAGATGCCGCCCCTGCGTTTGATATAGTGCATGCGGGCTGTGGCCTCTTTGAGGGGCTCGGTGTCCAGGACATGGGCGGATTTGATGTTTTTGTCAAAGGGCAAGGATTTGAGTCCGAACCAGGCTGTTAGATCTTTCATGGCAGGACCCTGCCTTTGTGGAAGGAGAGGTTGGTTGGGACGCTCTGGGGTCGGAAGGTGCGTGCGTTTTCCTTTTTGTCCAGGAGCTTGATGGTGCAAACTCTTACGCCGTTGTCGTAGAGATAGAGCTGGTGGGGTTGGTCAACGGGGTGTCGGAGCTCGATTTTCTGTCGGATATATGCAGGGGGCACCTCATAGAGGGAGCCTTTGAAGCTGATGGTGGCATCGTTATTGACGACCCGTTCATGGCGGATGAGGAAGATCTCGTCGAGCTCGGCCTTGGAAAGGCGCCGGAGTTCTATCCTGGCTACGGATGCATTGTAGCGGTCGATGGGTTTATCGCCGATGCCGTTATGGAGTTTGTGATGGTAATCTTCCTGGAGCCATAACCAGAAGGCCTGGTTGAGGTCCTGGAGCGTGATGCCTTCTTGCACTCCGGGAAGGAAGCGTTCGCGCACGGTTCTAAAGAAGCGTTCCACTTTTCCGCGAGAGGGACTGTCGTAAGGCTTGGAGTGGATGAGGGAGATGCCGGCCATGGCGCAGCTTTTGGAGAGCAAGTCTGAGGAAAAACTGGGACCGTTATCGACGTACAGCCTTTTAGGGATCCCATAAGCCAGGAAGGCTTCCTTGAGGACAAGGGTAAGGGAGCTGATGGTCTCCGATGTGTTGAAGGCGTGCCCTACCACCATGCGGGAGTGATCGTCGAGGATGGCGCAGAGGACGGCTTTGACCGAGCGGTTGTGGTATCGAACCCGGGGGCCGTGCATGAAGTCGCAGATCCAGAGGTCATTGACATTATCCACCTCAAAGGCCTTTCGCACATCAGTGCGTTTTTTGGGTGCAAGCCATCCCTGGGTTTTAACGATCCGGAGCAGGGTGTTGTAGTGAATGGGGGGCTGGCCGAGGATACCCTGCTCTCGCAACTCTTCATAGAGCTTTTGTACCGAGAAGGAGGGATAGGCCTTGCATTTAATCTCGATCACCTTGAGCACTTGTTCATCGAGTCGCTTGGGTCTTCCCCCATCTGCTCGGCTCTTGGGTTTGAGTCCGTCAAAGCCTTGCTTGCGGTACTTTTTGAGCCAGATCTTCATGGTGGAGACACTGACTTTTCTCAGGCCGTAGCGAGGAAACAGGTGCTCGCGCTCAGCCTGTTGGCGGAAGTACTCATTCTGAGCTCTTGCGGGCTCGGCGAGCACGGGGGAGATGATCTCGAAGCGTTTGAGGGCGATTTTTTCTCGGATGTCTTTTTCCATGGGCTTTTTTCCTCCTCGAAAGGTTTTTTTGAGGTAATCGAAGCTCGATTACCGAGGGAGTTGGCCCATGGATAAGTCATTGAAAAAAGAAGCGTTAGCAATGCTGTGTACGAAAAGCGACCAAAACCTGCCTCCCGGCTCTTGGCCTCCGAGCGGTTGAGGCAGAAAAAGTGAGGCGAGCAGAAGGACAAAGGGGCATTTAAGGGGAAAAGGACACCCGGCAAGCCCTTGCGGGCAGCCTCCTGTGGCAAAAAGGTCATGGATGGGCAGGGGCACGATGTTGAGACGGCGTACCGAAAAGGAAAAGCCTTGTGCTTTGGCTGTAGCGGTTAAGCAGAGCCTGAAGCAGGGGCCCCCAGCGGATCTGCGGGAGAAGACCAAGGCAGAGAAAATAGTCGGCTGCCTCCTCCCAAAGCGCAGTGCTGTGCGAAGAGCGTATATCTGTGAGGTTGTAAAATCGTCTCAACACCCAATGGGCACGTCGCAAGCCCAAAACAGCCATCCCCAGCCAGCAGGCAATCAGCCAAGGGGTTACGAGGCTTTCCGGGTCCACTGCTACCGAAGCGCCATAAAAGCCCTTCTGCCCCATCTGCCGGCACTGGATGCCTAAAAGCAAGGTTCCTATCACGGCATTGACCGTGTACTGAAAATAGGGAATCAACTGGATGGGCAATAAAGAAAAGGTCCTTCCGGTTCTGGAGCACACAAAGCGGGCAACAGGAATGGGCTCTTTCTTGAACTCCGGGAACAACTCAATGGCATATCGCCAATACGGGGTAATCTCTCTGTAGCAATGCTCCTTGCCGCAGTGTGGACAAGTAGGACCGAGAAGAAAGGAAAAATCGATCTGACGGGAAAGAAAAACTTCTTTGTATTCCCAAATGGTTTCATATGTGTTAGGGTAGGTAAGCTGAATCTTTCGGCGCCTTGCCCGCGAGGGGGCAGGCTTTGGGCCTCATACCTTTGGGCTTGCTTCCTTGCGGGTCTTGGTTATTTTACGAAGGTCAATTTCTTACCTCGTAATTGTGCCCGCCCTTATATCATCGGTTAAATTATCTTGCAAATATCACGACACCTACCCTCACCATTATCGGGGTAAATAACAATGAGAGCATTTCCCTCAGAACCGAAGGAGTTCTGAATAAAAAATGAACAAGCCCAAACGAAGGAAATGTGAAGTTTACAGCAGGGTTGTTGGCTATCTCAGGCCGGTGGAGCAATGGAATGAGGGGAAAAGAGAAGAATTTAGAGACAGAGTCACTTTCAAATTCAAGCAGGAAAAAGACAAATGATGATCGCGGATTCTCCTGGAAACGACAGGTATGATTTCGTTACTTTGGGCTATCCGGAACATACCGAAAAAGAGATCCACGAAATGGATCTGCGTTTCTGCGGCAACATCATATATGAGAAAGCCCTCAGTCTCTCAAGAAAAGTCAACCGTGAGCTTTTGGAGCCGATCAGCAAATGGCTTGATGATCCTGATTTCGTGAAACGTCATGCCGTGATGATCGAGAATAATGTTCCAAACTGGGCCGGGTATAAACGGAAACAACGGGAATGGACCGAGAGGCAAAGAAGGCTTGCCGCTCAAAGACTCAGGATGTATTGGCAGGAGGTCCATTCCCGGAAAAGCTACAGAAAAGGAATCTGCAGCCTGATTCCAAGGGGAAACCAAAGGCTAACTCCCATCCTCAATGTTATGCCTGATTTCCTCATGCCCATCGTTTCACCCTTCAGTCCGATGGAACA
>CAYVUX010000325.1:0-4860 GCA_964455075.1 uncultured Desulfobacteraceae bacterium
AATGTTCAATTTTGTCCAAGGTCAAGGAAAGCGAGGATTTCAACCGCAGGAATATACGGAATATTTCGAGGATTGAAATGCGAGCATGACGCAGAGATTGGGCAAACCGGGGACCCGCCCGCAGGGTGGGGTCTGCGTCACCCTTTAGGGTGCGCAGAAAAGGGGGCGTTTTGCAAAGGTCTCAATAAGCGTATGCACGGGGAAACCGAAGGGTTCACCCTTCTTGAAACCCTGGTGGCCGTGATGGTTCTGGCCATCTGCCTGGTGGTGATCATGCAGCTTTTCTCGGGTGCCCTGAAGGCCGGGAAGCGCTCGGAGGAATATACACGCGCCGTTCTCCATGCCAGAGAAAAAATGGAAGAGGGTCTTTTGTCCAAAGAGTTGATCGTGGGGCTCGAGCAGGGAGAGTTCGAAGACGGGTACCGGTGGGAGCGGGAAATCTCCCTGTTGGAGGGTGAAGAGGGACTCGTGGAGGAAACGGAAACAGAGGAAGGGGAAAAAGAAGCCGTGAAGCTCCCCTTTGACAAGTTTCGCATCCGCGTGGCCGTGAGCTGGCAGGAAGGGGACAGCGAGAAGCGCTTCGAAGTCAGCACCATGAAATTGGCAAGTGAATCGGAGGCAACGGAGACAGGGACGTCCGAGGGCCCTCGTCCGAGAAACCCTCTTGAGGCCGCTGAAAGATGAGGCTTGAAATTTGACCATGAGGCCGGGATTGCTTGAAAAGAAGCCGATTTCCAATGCCTCGCCCGGATTCACCCTGCTGGAGCTCCTTCTTGCCCTGACGCTTGTGAGCGTGATCCTCCTGATCGTATTCGGCGCGTTGCGGATAGGCGTGAGGGCTTGGGAAAAGGGGGAGCGGGATCTTGAAACCCGACAGCGGGAACGCGTTGTCCTGACCCTCATGAAGCATCAGCTCGCCTCCATGTCCGTGCGGAAGATTAAGGCGGGCGGCAAAGAAAGCTTTTTTCTGAAAGGGGACGACAAGTCTATGGAATTCATTTCGGAGCTGGCCGCAATTCCGGGAAACGAGCTCGGTGTTGTGTATGTGCGATACGTGGTGGACTCCGAGGGAGCCGGTGAGGGCGAGGGCCTGCTCCTTTACGAAGAAAATGTGGTGATGCTGAGAGAGGACGAAGGGATTGAAGAGCCGGAAGAGCGGGATTTTCGCCGGCTGTTGTCCGGAGCAAGAGCCATTGCCTTTTCCTACTATAAGGAGGGAGAGGGCGAAGAACCCGCCGAGTGGCGCGATATGTGGGATCCGGAAACCGAACGGGCCAATCCTCGTGCCGTGAAGGTCACCATAGATCGAGGCGAAGACGAGTCCCCCATCTCCACGGTTGCTCGAATTGTGCAGACGGGAGATGCGTGAAAGGTCGCGTGGCTTGTATGCGCGAGTTTCTTGTACAAGGCTGCAGGGTTTCGAGAAGCATCCTTCGGCGGGCTGCGGAAGCAGCCCTGGGAGAAGAGAGAGGCATTGCGCTCTTTCTGGTCCTGTGGATCCTCATGCTCCTTTCCGTTATTGCCGGAGAATTCTGTTACACCATGAGAACCGAGGTGAACATCGCCCGGAACTTCAAAGAATCCACCCAGGCGCGATACATTGCGGAGGCGGGCTTGAATCACGCGGTT
The DNA here is from genome assembly GCA_964455075.1 of uncultured Desulfobacteraceae bacterium. Taxonomy (GTDB): domain Bacteria; phylum Desulfobacterota; class DSM-4660; order Desulfatiglandales; family Desulfatiglandaceae; genus CAYVUX01. Next base: position 1,630 of record CAYVUX010000325.1, read on the forward strand.
GCGGAGTTGGTGAGGGAGTCCATGCGGCCGCGAGCCCGGAGGGAAGCCGCAGAGGAGTCGACGGAGGAGATCCCTGAATCCGAAAAGGAGGCCCCCGAGGATGTGGAGGAGATCGACTGGCGAATCAATGTGGATATCCCCGCCGTCCCGTTTGGAGAGGGAGAATTCAAGGTCCGAATCGAAAACGAGAGCGGGAAGATCAACATCAACACTGCGGACAGGGCCCTTCTGGAGATGGCCCTGAACGGATTTGACCTCGATGATAAGGAGAAGGATGTGATTGCAGACTCCATCCTCGACTGGAGAGATCCGGATCAGCTCCACCGAATGAACGGGGCCGAGGATGACTACTACGAGTCGCTTCCCGAACCCTACGAATGCAAGGACGCAGACTTCGACTCCGTGGAGGAGCTTTTCCTGGTCCGGGGGGTGACCCCTGAGATCTTTTATGGCGGTCTTCAGGAAATGTTCACGGCGTTTCAAGAAGGGAGAGCGTCCTCGGAGAGAAGGGAGGGACGCGGGGGTGGGACTGCGTCGAGGATCAACGTCAATGCCGCGTCCCCGGAAATGCTCCGCTCCCTGCCTCAGATGACCGACCAATTCGTGCAAGCGATCGTCGAATACCGGAGAGAAAAGGACTTTGAGTCGCTGGACGAGCTGGCCTCCGTCCTTGACGTGGAGGTTTACAAGGCCATTTCCCCGTATATCACGCTCAAGACCAGTCCGTATTACACGGTTACCTCACTGGGAAAAGTGGGTGGGAAAGAAGGCGTAACAGCGGGTGTTCAGGTGATGCTGAGGCTCGATCCGCGGGAAAAGACGCGGTTCCGATTGGTGCGGTGGCTGGACAGGGCGGAGGAACGGTCCGGGACGTAGAGTCCCCGGCCGGACGGAAAAACACGGAGGTGGCATTTGCTGTTTCAAGCGAGCTTGGGCATTGACGTAGAAGAGGCCTGCGTTTCCATGGTGTACCTGAAAACGTCTTTCAGGGGTGTTACCCTGGCGGCCCAGGAAATGTATCCCATTGAAACAAATGCGACTCCACAGGAAAAACTCAAGCAGATCAAGGAGGCCGTGAACGATTTTTTTCTGAAAAATCGGGTGGCCGCAGCCAACGTGTACCTGAGTATCCCCCGCGAAATGGTGATCGTGAGATACATGGAGTTGCCCGTTGCCGCCAAGGAGAATCTGAGGGAGACCTTGCGCTATGAGATGGAAAAATACGTTCCCTTCTCCGTGGATGACGTCTATTTTGATTACAAAATCGTTTCGGAGGATCCGGACTCCGGGAGAATGCTTCTGCTGGTTCTCGTCGTCGGCAAGGAAACCATAGCGCCCTACTTCGATTTCGCGGCTCCCATTGGTGCGGGTATCTCCGGCATCGAGATCGGATCGACCGCGGTGGCCAATTTCTGCCTGTCGTTCCGGAGGGAAGGAGACGGAAGGCCTCTCGCGCTCGTTCATCTCAAAGGAGATCATCTCGAGTTCAGCCTTTTGAAGGCCAGGGCCTTGAGCTACTCCAAGTCGGTGAGCGTGAGAGATCCGGAAAACCTCGCCGGCACGATCCGACAGGAACTGGAAGCGCTCAAGGAGGCGGCGAACGGAGAATCCGGGGATATCCATGCCGCCTGTCTGGGCTTCGGAGAAAAGGACGGACCGTTTCAGGAAGCGGCGAGAGAGCTTGAGATGAATATCCGCGGTGTGGAGCTCTCCAAGGCGGGGATTTTCTCCGACGAATTGGTCAGCGCTTACGGATTGGCCCTGAGGGGAATCCGCAAAGTCCCCATGGGGATGAATCTCCTGCCTGGGGAGTTCCGCAAAAGGCCGAATCGATTCGGTCAATATGTCATGTACGGGCTTCTGGGTCTCACCGTCCTTGCGGTTCTCGCCTGGGGAGGAGGACGCCTGCTTCGGCAAAACATCTATTTGGACCGGTTGAATGCGGAATTGGAGAGTTTGGGCACCGAAGTTGCAGGGCTTAATGAGATTCGGGCAAAGTCGGAAGCCATCGAAAAGCAGGTTGATTATCTGAACGGGCTTCGCGGGCAGGAGCCCGTGGTTCTTGATGTGCTTAACGAATTCAGTGAAAGAATCCCGGATACGGCCTGGGTTCGGAACCTGAATTTCACGGGTGATGAGGTGCAGATTGACGGCTATGCGGACTCCGCCTCGGAATTGATTCCCCTCTTGGAGGCATCGCCGCTCTTCAAGGACGTGTCCTTCTTGAGCCGTATAACAAAAAGCAGGGATGGCATGGAGAGATTCCGGATCGGCCTGAAGATTGATTGAGGATCACGTTGTTTCGTTTGCGAATTGACAAGAGAAGGAGAGTCCTTCTGATTTTGGGGGCGATCCTCCTCACCCTGGGCTTGATCTACCGGTTTTGGCCCTACCTCGAGGACATTCGGGGCGGAGACCGCGGGGATATTGCCCTCAAGGAGGCCCAGGTCAGGAAGTATCGCAAGATTGTTCGGAATGCGGATACTCTGGAAAGGAAGGCGCTCTTTCTGGAGAAGACCCTGGAGCGGCTCGAGTCGGGACTTCTCACGGGAAGAACGCCCTCTCTGGCCGCGGCGGATATCCAGAATATCCTCAGCGGGTTTGCCGGCAGAAACGGCGTGGAAATCAGTTCTGTGCGGGTTCTGGATCCCAAGAAAGTGGAGAATCAGCCGTATGTGGGAATTCCCGTCCAGTTCACCGTTGAACCCACCATGCGGCAGTTAAAGGAGATTCTTTACAGAATCGCCAGTTCTGAGAAGTACTTGACAGTGGAGGAACTCAGGATTACCGTTGCCAGGCGCCGGCACGGAGAGCAAATCCAGGCGGTCATCACGGTGTCGGGCTACATGAAGAGGACCGGAAAATGAACGGGAGGATCCAATGTTTTCCAAGACATGGCTGATCAACATGCTTCTGGCCACACTCACCCTGGTTTTTGGGATGAAAGCGTACGGAGTGTGGTCGGAAGAAGAAAGAGACTTCCAGGAAAAGGCCGTTGTGGAAAGCGAGGCGGTACCTCCCACATCGGCTATAGCGAGAAAGGCGGTCCCCCCCGAGTCGGAGTACGAGCCGATGGTGGCCAAGGATCTTTTTCGACAGGACAGAAAGGAGTTCATCCCGGAAGAGCCGGACCAGGAACAAACGCCCGATGTGGGGAGAACACCCATATCGAGCAACCGTATCGCCCTGAGCGGGGTGGTCCTTGCGGACGATTACCAGTCCGCCCTCATC
>CAYVUX010000326.1:0-4856 GCA_964455075.1 uncultured Desulfobacteraceae bacterium
GGGATATTCGACATCTACATGCCCGATTTCAAGTTCTGGTCCCACGAGGTGGCGGAGAGATACTGCAACGCTCCGGACTACAGGGAAAGGGCCATGGAGAGCATCCGGGAAATGCATCGGCAGGTGGGGGATCTGGTTTTGGACGAAAACGGGAATGCGGTCCGCGGCTTCCTGGTCAGACACCTGGTAATGCCCAAAGAAGTTGCAGGAACCCGGGAGATCATGAATTTTCTCGCCAATGAGATTTCCTTATCCACCTATGTGAACGTGATGGATCAGTACAGGCCCTGCGGAAAGGCGAACGAAGATGAATGGATCAACAGGCGGCTCTCCGCAAGCGAGTACAGGGAGGCGGTCAGCGCAGCCAGGGAAGCGGGCCTCCACCGGCTTGATTCCCGGGACAGGAGGCGGCTGTTTTTCGGGCTCTGATGAAGTGGAAAAAGGCGATGGGTCCGGCAGGTCGGCGGGGTGCATGGGCACAAGGGCTTCCGGCGCAATGAAATCCTCGAAACGCAGCAATCCATATCCCTTCTATCCCCAGGGTTTTGGGAATGCTTCGGAAACAGCCGCGGAGTCCTCTTTGGATATGGAGAGAGCCGTAGGGCTTACCGCGACGGTTCCGGTGGAGATCGTGCTGGCTGCAGGCCTCCGGCCGATCGATCTTAACAACCTGTTCATCGGCTCGGACGCTCCCGGAAAGCTTGTGGCCCAGGCCGAAGCCGAGGGGTTCGCTCCGAATATCTGTGCCTGGATCAAGGGGATTTATTCGGCCGTCCTGAACTGCGGGATCAAGCGGGTGATCGCGGTGATGGGAGGAGACTGCAGCAATACGGTGGCCCTGGGAGAACTCTTGGAGAGGCGCGGTGTGGAGGTACTTTCCTTCGAGTATCCCTTGGACCGAAGCCGTACGGCCCTTTCATCAGAAATGGAAAAATTGAGACGGAACCTGGGGGCATCCTGGGAAGATGTCCGGGATGCGGGCGAGTATTTAAAAAAAATCCGCAAGAAGCTGATGAGCCTCGACCGGTTGACCTGGGAAGGAAACCGGGTGAGCGGTTTCGAGAATCACCTGTTTCTGGTAAGCAGTTCGGATTTCCAGGGGGACCCCAAGAACTTCGAGAATGAACTGGATGATTTTCTCCACGAGGCCAAAGGCCGGAGTCCGCGAAAAGCAGAGGTGCGGCTCGGATACCTTGGCGTGCCACCGATTTTTTCCGGATTTTATGAATTGGTGGAAAATCTTGGCGGAAGGATCGTGTTCAATGAGGTGCAAAGGCAGTTCAGCCTTCCGTTCGAACACGATGACATGCTGGATCTCTATCTCGCCTATACGTACCCTTATGACGCGAAGGGTCGAATCGCAGACATCGCCGCCAATGTCCGGGAGCGTGGGTTGGAAGGACTCATCCACTATACCCAGACTTTCTGCTACAGGCAGCTCTATGACATCCTTCTCCGGGAATCCCTGCCGGTGCCGATTCTGACTCTCGAAGGCGACCGGCCCGGGCTCGTGGATACCCGAACCGCCCTAAGAATAGAAACCTTCATAGAAATGCTCCATCAGAGGAAAGAATGACAGAAGTTCTCTCGGTGCATCGTACAACCTACTATGCGGTTTAACGCCGGCTCTGTCACGCGGGGTGGAAAATATTTTTCGCGGCTGCCGCTTGCGGCAGAAATCCGTCCGATTCTCCTGAAGGAGCGGGCGCGCCCGTTTCATAGCAGTGTCCATCCACGAAACCCCAATGGGGCACTGGCAAGTTTCCAGAACAGAAATGAGAATTTTTCTTCGCACCCTAACGGGTGGCTCAGTCCCCGCCCTTCGGGCGGGTCCCCGGTTGCGTAAGTTCAAGGAAGTCGAGGAGTTGGGCGGAGATCCGCCTGAGGCGGATCGCACAACCAACCCCGCAGACTGACGCAGAAAGTGCGGAAGAAGGCCATTTCTGGATGGAAACGAGCTAGGCTTTTCTCTTCCCTCTGATGAATTCCTCGGCGATTACCACGTCTTCCTTGCTCCCGATATAGAGCGGAACACGCTGATGAAGCGCCATGGGGTCGATGTTTAGGATCGGACCGTTCCCGTCACTGGCATAACCTCCTGCCTCCTTTACGACCATGGCGAGCGGATTGCATTCTACCATCAATCGCAGCTTTCCGGTGGGCTTCTTGGGATCTTTCTTGTCCGCCGGGTACATGAAGATTCCTCCCTTGAGAAGATTCCGGTGAAAGTCGGCGACCAGGCTCCCCACATATCTGGATGTGTAAGGCCTCCTCGTGGATTTTTCCTTCGATTTGAAGTAATCAATCAAAGCCCGGGTCTTCTTGTCCCAATAGGCGTAGTTTCCTTCGTTAACACTGTAGGTTTTTCCCCTTTCCGGGATCCGGATGTTTTCGTGCGAAAGAAGGAATTCGCCGATGCTGGGAAACAATGTGAATCCATGTACTCCGCTGTTGTTCCCGGTGGTATACACCATGATTGTGCTGGACCCGTAGATAAAATAGCCGGCCGCCACCTGATTGAATCCCGGCTGCAGCATATCGCTCAGAAGCACGTCACTCTGGGTTCCGTCTCTTTGCTTCCGGTAGATGCCGAAGATGGTCCCGATGCTCACATTCACGTCGATGTTGGATGAGCCGTCCAAAGGATCGAACACGAGGATATAGTTCCCCTTTGGGTATTGGGAGGGAATTTCAATCAAGTCCGGGTCTTCCTCGGAACCCATACAGCAGAGTTGTCCCACATGCTGCATCCTCTCAATGATGACCTGGTTTGCGAAGATGTCCAGTTTCTGAACCCGTTCCTGCTGAATATTGATCTTGCCGGTGGGCCCAAGGATATCCACGAGACCAGCCTTGTTCACCTCTCTGGAGATGACCTTGGCCGCCACGATGAGTTCGTTCATGAGGGTGGTGAACGCTCCGGTCGCCTCGGGATTTTGTCGTTGCTGATTCAAAATGTGCTCGGTGATGGTAATCCCTACTTTTTGCACCTTCATTTTCGCCTCCTTCATGCATCCTGGGTCGGCTTCAGCGTCCTGAAAGAACCCCAAATGGGAAAGGCCCCAAGAGGATTCCTTCTCAGTATTTGAGAAGAGAATCCCAAAATTCCGGATCTTCTTCTTTCCATTGAGGCCCGAATCGGCGATCGCAGAATCCGCTCAACCTTTCGTACCATTTCAACCAGACATTCTTATTCTTTTCCCGTGCTTCAATGATATCTGCCACAAAAACGTCGATCTTGTCTATCTCGTCCTTGGGAACGTAGTAAGAAGCCCCTTTTTCGAAAGACTGCTTCAGGTTTTCCTTGGAAAGGGCATGCGCGGTCAACATGAGGGCGGGGATGTCCTTTTCCTTTGCCAGTTCAAGCAGTTCGTAGCCCCTTACTCCCATGATGTCAAGGATGGCCACGTGGTAAAAATTGGTCTCCAGAAGCTCTTTGCCCTGTTCATAGGTTGATGCCCGGTCGATTTTGCACATATCGAGGATTTCGGTGAGGAAATCCAAAATGTCTTCCTCGTCGTCTACTATCAGCACCCTTTTGCCTTTCAACACCTTCTCTGGATCCATATTCTCTCTCCTTGCGATGATTTCCACTATGAAGTCCTGGAAGAACCACAGTCGCTTCTTACTTGCGGTTCCCGATAGGGCCGTTGTCCTCACATCCCGAAAGCCGTCCCGGTAGGTCGGCGCCGTCTCCTGGTTTACACAGCCGCATGAGCCCCCGGCCGGCACTCTGTTTCTGCTGTATCTTCATCCGGGCGCCCGGGTCCGGTAAAACAGACGCCCGCTTCGAAGGTTTCCAGCCGCAGCTTCATGCCTCTAGTGTACGGTAATGCAGCCTGTAGATCTCCGCAAGCGTCATAAATATGGTAATGATAAGCGGACCGTAAATAATTCCCAGGATTCCAAAGAGCTTAATTCCACCTATAATCCCGATGAACACCAGCAGGGAGTTCATCTCCATGCCTTTGCCGATCAATCTGGGTTTGACGAGATACTCCACTACAGCACTGTATAGGATACTGTAGGCAAGAAAAGCGAACGCAGCCCCCGTTTGCCCCTGAAGCAGGACGATGACGGTGGCCGGGACAAAAACCACCGATGCCCCCAGGATGGGCAAGAAAGCCATGAACGCCACAATCGAGCCCCAGAGAAGAGGGGCATTCATGTTGAAAAGATAGAAGCCAAATCCGCCCAGGACCCCTTGGATGATCCCCGAAAGACCGTTTCCAAATAAGATGGCCCTGCTCATGCGTTGGAACTTTTCGACGACCTTTTCCAATTGTTCCGTTGGAATAGGAACAAGGTCAATCAAGTATCTTTTGAGCCGCGCCCCATCTCGAAAGAGGTAGTAAATAGTTAGAAGCATTAAGAAAAAATTGATAAGAAATCCAAACAGGTTCGAGGCGATAGAACTGAGCTGTCTATAAAGAAAAAGACCCACCCATTTGCCGATGGAACTTTCCAACTCCCTGATCTTTTCGGGAGTAAACTCCAGGCCGGCAAATCTCCCCAATCTGCGAACCTGCTGGGCCCACGCGGCATCGCTTTCGAACGCTTCCTGGATTTGCTTCATGGAAACCGCGGTTCGGGTTCGATTGTAGAAATCGAGGGCTTCGTTCGAGAGTGTTCCCAGAAACCATCCCACCGGGACAACGAGCACCACGAAAATGAGAAGGCACATGATGACGGCAGCGGCTTGATCCCGGCCTTGGAAAAGCTTGTTGATTCTGCGGTAGGCCGGATAAAGAACACTGGAAATCAAAAGCGCCAGCACGATGGCGGCCACATAGGTCCACATGAGCCCCAGAATCAAAGCCGAGGAGCAGAGCAAGAAGACGATGAACAGGCTCGAA
>CAYVUX010000327.1:0-4849 GCA_964455075.1 uncultured Desulfobacteraceae bacterium
CTCACCCTGCTTCGCATCGTTCGTCCGGAATGACGTTTTTTCGAACTGCGACACAGTCCCGGATCCCGGATCGGAGTCCGGAACAGGCGCCGATCCGGGATCCGGGACAGGCCCCGTCTTCCTCGGGACAGGCCCCGTCTTCGTCGGGACAGGCCGGCATGACGTTCAGGGGCGGTTTTTACGAGACTGTCTTATCTTCTTGGCCTTCAAAGAGAAATTGCCTTCTCTACTTCCATCTACTTTAATCATGAGGCATCCGATTGCAATGCAACGGCTTCTCTAAAGGCGGGTCCGGGCGACCGCCTCCTGTTCCCTAAAAGATGATCGTGGAATGGGATCGCAAGCTCGGATGCACCGGCGCTCCCTATCAAGAGGAGGGGACTTCTACGCCGAATCCACCAGGGTACTCAAAACGATCTCACTGCCCCGTCCATCAAGAACCAACGACCTTTGCCGACAAATCGGGAAATTTTTGGCTTGACTTGGTTTTTTGAGTTCTTTAACCTATTCACTTGATCTTTTCCGGAGAGGTGAAACATATGTATGCGGTCATTCAGACAGGGGGAAAACAGTACAGGGTCGAGAAGGGCGATGAAATCCGCCTTGAGAAGCTGAAACATGAAACAGGAGAGACGGTGACCTTTGATCGCGTCCTGATGACCTCAGACGGGGAGGACATTCAGGTTGGACGCCCTTATCTTGAGAATTCGAAAGTAGTCGGTCGCATTCTCAGACAGGACAAGCACCAAAAGATCCTGATACTCAAGTACAAGAGAAGAAAGGGATACCGGCGAAAGCGAGGGCACCGGCAGGCGTTTACACTCGTCAGAATCGAAAACATAGAAGCTTGAAGAAGAGAGGGCCGTCCACGAACCGGCGCCTGTCTATACATATTTTCGGACACTTGTGAGTTTTCCATTCATAAACGAGCCCGCCTGTGGCGGACCCCACCATCAACACAGATACCGGGAGACCGGGGACCCGACCGTAGAGCAAGAAGGAAACCGGCCGTTTATGGATGAAAACAAGGGGGTTGCAGCATGGCACACAAAAAAGCAGGCGGAAGTTCTCGAAACGGAAGAGACAGCGCCGGGCAGAGATACGGAATAAAGCGGTTCGGCGGGGAGCCCGTCCGTGCGGGAAGCATTATCGTGAGGCAGAAGGGTACCAAGATTCATCCCGGTTTGAACGTGGGATTGGGGAAGGACTACACCATTTTTGCCAAAACGGACGGGACTGTGGCCTTTGAACGGTTCGGGAAAAACCGCAAAAGGGTCAGCGTTTATGCCTCGTAAGGGCCGGAGTTGACCTCCCTGTCTTGAGATGTAGGATGAGCTTTCTGGACCAAGCGGTCATCACTGCAAAATCCGGAGACGGGGGGAGAGGATGCGTCAGTTTCCGGAGAGAAAGATTTATCCCCAGAGGGGGGCCGGACGGCGGCGACGGCGGCGACGGCGGGAACATTGCCGCAAGAGCCAGCAGGAGCATCTATAGCCTATCCGATTATGGAAGGGACATCGCGTATCGGGCCCCGAACGGGCAGCCGGGAAGAGGCAAAGGGCAGTCCGGCCGAAAGGGAGCTGACCTTGTCCTTCGCGTTCCTTTGGGAACTGTGATTCAAGATTCAGAAACCGGCGAAATCCTGGCGGATCTCACCAAGAACAATCAGGAGGTGATTCTCATCCCGGGGGGCAAGGGGGGAAAGGGCAACCGGCACTTCGCCACCTCGGTTAATCGCGCCCCCAGAACGGCCCAGCCCGGCATTCCCGGCCGGGAAAAAAGGCTGAGACTTACTTTGAAGTTTCTGGCTGACATTGGTTTGGTAGGCCTTCCAAACGCTGGGAAGTCCACGCTCCTGTCCCGCCTCAGTAACGCCCGTCCCAAGGTGGGCGCCTACCCGTTCACCACCATCAGGCCGAACCTCGGCATCATGACTCTTGAAAACGGCACCGATCTCATGGTCGCGGACATCCCGGGCCTGATCAAGGGAGCCAGCAAGGGGCGGGGGCTCGGGCATGAGTTTCTGAGGCATATTGAAAGAACGGGAATCCTCGTCCACCTCCTTGACATCACATACGAACCCCAAGGAGACGACCCCCTCGAAGACTTCCACCTGCTCCGAATGGAGCTTAAGGCGCACGGTGAAGATCTGTTCAAGAAACCCTGTCTTGTAGTTGTCAACAAAATGGACCTGTACAACAACGGAACCAGGAACAGAGAAGAAATCTCAAAGGCCCTGGAGGCCGGGGCGATGGCTTATTATTTCGTTTCCGCCCTCACGGGGGAGGGAATCGAACAGCTCCGGCAAGGAATTCTGGAGAGATGGCATTCTCTGGAGGAGACCGATCACGGCTCACACCAACCGGAGAATACTTGTTTGCAGCCATTGTCCTGAATATTTGGAATTGATTCGGTCATGAAGACAATATCCAGGAAAGATATGCTCAGCAGCGTACGCCGAGTGGTGGTAAAGGTAGGCAGCGGGGTCCTGACCGAAAAGAGCGGCCTGAACATGGCCCTTATCCGAGACCTCACGAAAGACCTTTGCGGACTTCGGGAAAAGGGCTACGAAGTCATCCTGGTCTCTTCCGGAGCGATATCCTCCGGGCTGAGGAAACTGGGATTCTCCAGCAGGCCTCAATCCGTCTCCGAGCAACAGGCTATGGCGGCCGTAGGCCAGAGCAGTCTGATGATGGCTTATGAAGAGGCGTTCGGAAGCCATGGATACAAGGTGGCGCAGCTGCTTCTTACAAGAGACGACTTGACTCATCGGAGGCGTTACCTCAATTCTCGAAACACCCTGTTCACGCTCCTTTCCTGGAACGTTGTTCCCATCATCAACGAAAATGATACGGTGGTCGTGGATGAAATCAAGTTCGGGGACAATGACAACCTGAGCGCCATGGTGACGACCCTGACCGAGTCCCAATTCCTTCTGAATTTAACAAATATTGACGGTGTCTTTGACCGAGACCCTCGTATTCACAAGGATGCCAAGCTCATCCCCGTCGTCGAAAAGGTGGACAGGAATTTGTTGAAAATCGCGAGCTCTATTCCCGGTTTCCTGGGAACCGGCGGCATGGCAAGCAAAATTCGGGCGGCACAAAAGGTGGCCCTCGCAGGAGTACCCACGGTTATCTGCAATGGGCTTAAGCCGGGTATCGTAGCGCGAATCTTTGCCGGAGCGGAGGAAGGGACCCTTTTTCTGCCGAGAGAAGCCTCCCTTTGCAGCCGAAAACATTGGATCGCATTTACAAAATCGCCTCAGGGCGAACTTATCATCGACCGGGGCGCCGAAGAAGCTCTGGTGGAAAACGGCAAAAGCCTCTTGCCCTCCGGTATTCTCGAGGCAAGCGGCCGTTTCAGTCTCGGAGACTCCGTGATGTTGAAGAACCAAGCCGGCGAGGATATCGCTGTGGGGCTGACGAACTATCCCTCGGGGGAGATCAGGAAGATTCTTGGAGCCAAGTCCTCGGAAATTGAAGGGATACTTGGATACCGATACGAGGATGAAGTCATCCATAGGGACAATCTTATCCTGCTGAAAAACCTGGAACAAGAGGACGAACTTTGCCGGCTGCAGCCGTAAATGCAGGCAACGACCGCTGCTGCCGGCATCTCACCGGCCGGGGACGCGGCATCGGGGTCTTCCAGGCGCACATCCTCGCCTGTTCCTTTGGGTTCGACCCTCTCCCCCGCGAAACCGGGCTCAAGAAAGAAAATCCATCATCCGGGAGACTTTTCGGCCGGGAGGACATGCGAATCCACGGGCAACGCTGCGATTTATCGCCGGCCCTGACCGCACCACCGTCTCATTTCCTGCTTTACCGAGGCAAAAACGGCGTAGACCGAACCGGTTGGCGGCCTTCGGGTGCAGGGAAGACGGCTGACGGAGGTTTTCATTGAAACTGGGGATCATGGGAGGAACCTTTGACCCCATCCACTTGGGTCATTTGCGGACCGCGGAAGAAGTGGGCGAAGAGCTCGATCTCGGAAAGGTTTACCTCATCCCGTCCGCCTCGCCTCCGCACAAGAGCGGCAAATCCGTCACCCCCTTTTCACATCGCTTCGCTATGGCGCAGCGAGCGGCCGAGCTTTCACCCTTGCTCGACGTTTTGGATCTTGAAGCAAAGCGTCCCGGGCCCTCATTCTCCATAGAGACACTCCAGGAAATGCATGCCCTGTTCCAACCGCAGCCGGAGCTCTACTTCATCCTGGGAATGGACGCGTTCCTGGAGATCGAAACCTGGAAGGATTATCAGGAGCTCTTTGACTATGCTCATTTTGTGATTATTCAAAGGCCTGGATATGACCAGGAACGGCTGTACCCCTTTCTGGAACATCTGCCCATGAATATCAGGGAAACACGGGACCCGACGGCCTTTCTGATGCCCTCGGGGCTCACCCTTCTTTTGAGGGGAACCACACTCATGGACATTTCTTCCACACAGATCCGCCGGCTTGCATCTCTGGAAAAATCCATTCGGTTCCTTGTCTCAGACGCTGTTGAGAACTATATTTCCATGAAAGGGCTTTATCGCACCAAACATGCAAACCCTGAGAAAAGCAAAGCTGTGCCTGAAGATCATTGATGAGCGTAAAGCCATCGACCCGATCCTTCTGGACGTTGGGAGGCTTACTTCTTACACGGACTACTTCATTGTGGCCGGCGGAAGCTCCAGCCGGCAGGTGCAGGCCATTTCCGAGCACCTGCAGGCAAGAATGCGCGAGCATGGGTTTCGTACACACGGCGTTGAAGGCGAGAAGGAAGGACACTGGGTCCTTCTGGACTACGGCGATGTGGTCGTCCATGTCTTCTACGAACCTTTCAGGGGGTTTTACGATCTCG
>CAYVUX010000328.1:0-4833 GCA_964455075.1 uncultured Desulfobacteraceae bacterium
CCGACCCAAATCTGAGCGTCAATTCTGTGAATTTATTTTTGAGTGAGCCCTTAGAAACAGGCGTGCATTTATCCAATCAGAAAGCAAACGATACGGTGACCCCTCCGTAAAGGAAGTCGGAATCATTGCTGAAGCTGCTCGCAGTAATGAAGTTGTCCGCCTCGTCGCTCAGGGGAAAAGAGTAAGACACTCCCGGAGCAACGGTTAAATAGTCGTTAATCGGAATGGTCAGGCCCACGGAAACCAGTCCCTCGTGAAAGTTGCTGTATGTATCGCTCGTGGGGCTCAGGTCGTCGTCCACCTCCTTGAAACTATCGTCGTCGTAGTGGTAGTATCCCACCGAACCCGCCAGATCCAGGCTCATCGCCTTGGGAAGCTCAAAGGAATGGCAGATCCCCAGATTCAGATACCATGCGGGATAGTGGGCCATTTCGCGATACACGGTGAGCGTCGGGGCGAGGAGCGTATCCAGGCCCACACTTAGATAGAACTCCTGAGAATCACGCACACCATCCAATGCATAATAGATATAACCCACGCCCAGACTCACGGGACCAACGGCCGTATCAAAGGAAAGGGTCCAGTCCGTCTCATTGAACTCGGCGTCGTCGGCCCCCGGAGAACCAACGAAATCCGTATCCAGGTTGCCCCACAGGTTGAAGCCGAACCCTTTGTAGCTTACTGTTGCCGAAGGCTGAATCACGATGCTGTCGTCGCTCAACTCAAAGCCGCGCCAGGCGTATTTGGAGAGGACGGCCGCCCCCGCCGAAGCCTTGGGGCCCTCTCCTTCCGCCGCTACAGGGGCCGGCTTGACCGATAAAACGGCCGCCCCCAGAATCAACACAACAAATATCCCTCGCACTTTCATGGATCTCTTGCCTCCTCTCAAAACATGGTGAACGTTTCTTGCAGGACCGCGTCCCATCTGCAAACTATCCGGTGAAATCCTGTGCTCTTGCGTCGGTTCATACTCGCTTTAATCCTTCCTCTTCCGCGAAGGGGAACCCTCAACAACGGGGAGAAGTCACTGATCTCGCGTACAAACCGACCTTCAATGGCGTTCCCGGGCTCATTGGTTTCTCAGGATCCATGTTCCCGAGAGATCCACGGCTTCCTCCCCTGCTTCTGTGCATAGGCCGGGACCTCAAAGTCCGGATACCCATTGCCGCCGTGCTCGCTGTAGTCCTGCCCCTCGGCTTTCTCTTCGGGCGATACCAGAAAACCCACGGCTTTCCGAATCAAGGCGAACATCAGTAACGCCGTGCCGAAGGTCCGGACAAAGCAGACCGCAATCCCCTTCACGCCTATACAGGCGAAGTCTTTCTTGACCTCGTCCGGTTTGAAAGGCTTGATGATCGCCTCGATCTTCTTCATCACTATTCCCCCTTTCCTGGAGACCCTCGCCCCATCAAGGCTGCCGTGTGATCATGAGGCCTCCATGAGGCCTCATGCCTCCTGATCTTTTGCGAATTCCGCCCATGGGCTTTCACCCCGCTCTGTGAAAAACCATGGAGATCCCTGAAGCAAGCGGCGTGCCGTCAGCAAAACGAAAGGATTTGAGGCTATAATTTACTGATATTTCGAATGCTTTCAGGATAAGGGCTGGAAGAGAAGCAAAGCCAATATACTACATAATTGTAATATGCTAGCTAGTTTATTACATTATTGTCTGAAGAAAGATAATTCTCGTCGCCCGTGTGGGTTTTTCGGCGACGATTGCGGAAGGGTTTCTATTGACCGGATCAGGGAATCCGACGCGGAGCCAGCCAGGAAGACCTCCTGAAAACGGAGGGCGCTCCCCGGCCCTATCGCCCCGAATCGGGATCCCTGCAGAACTCGATGACCGATTCAAGGGCATGCCTTTCCCAATGCATTCCCTCTAAAGTGATGGTCTCCCGGATTTCCGAAGGGTAAAATAGCAGTATGAGAAGGGAATCGTAATATGTGTCCGAGCCCTCCCGGGAAATTCCAACCCTCGGATCCTGGAGTTCGCCCAGCAGCAGCGTGTTGACCGTTTCTTCGGCTGCCCCGCCCTGTTTGAGAAAGGGACCATACAGAGCCGCAACTTCCTCCACGGCCCGCATCAGATCCAGATACTCTTCAAATTCCCGACTCACATCGAAGCCGGGGGTGTAGCCGAGTGCTGCCGCCACAGCTTCTTCTACAAAAGCCCCCTGGCTTTTTGCGAAAAGCAAATCATTTATCTGAAAACCGTACTTATCAATAAGAAGTGCATCCACGGCAAATTCCAGGGCAAGGTGAATGGCCTCCCTATCCTCTGCCCCGTCCAGTCCGGCAAGATCCGCCAAGACAGCAATCCATCCGTTCCGACCCTCCACATACCCAACGTCCGGATCATGTGCCGTTATGTCTGCATAGACGTGCATCGCAATTCCTTCTGTGAAATATCGAAGTCTAAAATCCCAAGGGCCAAGAAGACCTGAAGCGGAATGGTAAAATGCCGCGGTTTCAGGCAGCACATGATTTGTCGAAGTCTCCCCGTGAAGTTGCCCGGCCAAGTCCGCATCGATCAGGCCTTTATACCGGAGATACCAGAAAAAATCCGGAACAAGGGCGCCCATCCTCGCGTTGTAAGACGCTATATGCCTGTGATCCAAGCCCATGGCCTTTTTGGCCGCCAGAGCATGAAATGATTGATTCCATGCAAACGCGGAAGTCGCGCTCAACGAGATACTGAACAGCGTCGCTGTGAACAAAATTAGACCATGATGGAAGCCCCGCTCCATTTTCTCCCTCTTCTCACCTTGTGGCGCAATGTAGCTCGCATTGTTCTAGGCGCATCTGTCCCTCCCCGATATCATCCTGCGAGCATTTTTCCCGACAGAGACCATCTCGCCCGCATTCCCAATCGCCCCTCGCGCCCCCGGGTCGGCTTGGCGTGCAGGAAATGGAAGCAACCCCGGGTCGAATAAAACAGATATCACCGATGAATATAGCATTAAAGTCCTCACCATGGCACCGCAAAGATCTGTTGCCGTATTTTTTCTCTGATGTTAGAGTCAAACTAGCTTATCATAATAGGAGGTTTCCCATGGAGAAGGAAGCATTGATTGCATTGTTGAACAGAGACTTGGCGGACGAGCACGCGGCCACCATAAGGTACCTGGTTCACGGTTGGATGGAGGGGGAAGATACCCCGCTGGGTTCCAGCCTCATTTCGATCTCCAGAGAAGAAATGTGGCATATGCACTGGCTGGGGATGATCATCGGCAGGCTCGGGGGAGAGCCCAACTTTGCGCCGGCCCCCTACCCTCATGACCCCACGAACCGGTCAACCATTCTCAAGTCTTACATCCGGTACGAGGAGAACCTGATCCCCCATTACAATGAAGAAGCCGACAAGGTCGACGACCCTCATATCAGGCGGGTGCTCAAGAGAGAGGCCTGGGAGTCGGCCATTCACGCGAGGAAGTTCCAGAGAAAACTGGACAAACTGACACCGGAGGAGGCGGCGGGCCTACCCGGCGAGGAAAGCGAACTCCCGCGGACGCTCCTCGATCAGCTGCAAACCGAGGTAACCGGCAAGTACACGGAAATGTTGCAGCATTTGCGCACGTCCTGGCTCTTTCAGCAAGAAAATACCATCGGCTGGAAGCTCATGGATCAGGCCATTGAAAAAATGAAGCAGCTTGCCCACTTCGCGGAAGATATCGCAGAGGACGGGGTCGCTCCCCAATTCAATCCAGGAGAGATCCACAAGAGCCCCAACATCGCCTCGGCCTTGAAAAAGGCTCTGGAGGATGTTCGGACCGCCCGGGCGCGGCACGCAGCCTTCCAGGAGGACAGCGAGGTGAAAAAGCATTCCGGCCTCGTTATCAACATGGATCTTACCCTGCGGCAGGAGGAATACCAGGAAGCGGAGCTCACGGATTGGTCCAAGGAGCACTAGGACTTGTAACGGCCGGCCGGTTGAATCGCAGTAAAATCGTGACGGTGGCGAGGCGTCCGGTTTCGCAGACGCCTCCCTCCAGGGCTCCTGCCCGGTGTGTCCGGTGGAGTTTTGGCGTTCACACGGCCAGATACCCATCGGGAGCCAGGCTGGCGGCCAGCATGACCATGTTGATGTCGCTGTGTTCGGTCCAGGTAGAGGTCTTCCGGTTTTCTTCCTGAAGCCAAAAATCTACGATTTTCCGGCTGAGAGGCATGTATCGCATAACGAGATCGACGGATTTTTGCAAAGACCGCCTTTCCCGCAACAGCGCCTGATCATTGACCAGCGCCTGGAGTTTTTCCGCCGCCTGCAATCCTATGGCCAAGCCCAACTCCCGGAATGCCAGGCGATACGCAGAAGAAAGGCTCCAAGAAGCATCCCCGAAAAGAGGCCCCAATCCCCGCAAGGACGATTGGAGCAGATCTTCGGCCAGAGGGACTTGTCCGGTATCCGAGTACATCCCCAGCCGAACCAGCTTGTACGCGTCGGTCAGGAGGCCCCCGATTCCGAGTGGATCGGTGGTGGTCCAGTCTTTCCCTTTGCACATGGCGGCCGTATCTTCGATCTCCGATTCGAGTCCGGCAGCCCCCAGTTCCCTTTGCGCATCCGCCGCGACCGTTTGAAGTTCCAGGTAGGTGACATAGCCGTCCAGCGGATCATGGAGCCCCATAGCGGGTACCAGAGGAGCTGACAGGTCAATGCGCATCTTCCAGTACATGCGTTTTTCCCCGTCCGAGGACCGGTAAACGAACGCGGCATGGGCGGATTTGGCTAATTCGATCGCCCACCGGTGGTAGGCGGGCTTCTGTATCACGACGCCCAACCGGCTAAGGGCTCACTCAAAAATAAATTCACAGAATTGACGCTCAGATTTGGGTCGG
>CAYVUX010000329.1:0-4823 GCA_964455075.1 uncultured Desulfobacteraceae bacterium
GGCACGTATGGCATCGTCGTTGCCCGGGATGATAAAATCGATTTCATCGGGGTCGCAATTGGAGTCGGCAATGGCGATGACCGGAATGCCGAGCTTCCTGGCCTCCCTGACGGCGATTCTTTCCCTTTTGGGGTCCACAACGAAAACGGCGCCGGGCAGCTCGTCCATGTTCTTGATGCCTCCGAGGTTCCTTTCGAGCTTAACCAACTCCTTTTCCATTTTGAGGACTTCTTTTTTCGTGTAACGGTGAATGGAGCCGTCCTCCTTCATCGACTCGAGGGCCTTGAGCCGGGCGATGCTTTTTCTAATGGTCTGGAAGTTGGTCAGGGTGCCGCCCAGCCACCGGTTGATAACCCGGAACATGCCGCAACGATCGCTCTCCTCGATGATGGAATCGTGTGCCTGTTTCTTGGTGCCCACAAAGAGTACGGAGTAGCCTTCGCTCACGGTCTTGACAACAAAGCTGTATGCAACCTTAAAGAGCTTTACCGTCTTTTGCAGGTCGATAATGTGGATCCCGTTGCGAGCTCCGAAGATGTAAGGTCTCATCTTGGGGTTCCAACGTCTCGTCTGGTGGCCGAAGTGCACACCTGCTTCCAAAAGTTCCTTCATGTTGATCGTTGCCATTCAATCCTCCTTCGAGATCCATCCGGATCCCATGCCACGGTTTTGTTGTTGGTCCGGATGATGCAGCTCCCCGCACTGTGCGGGGCACCGCGGCGCTTTTCCGAACCTTGGTTTCAGGACCTGTGAAAAATGATCGAGGATGTCTCGACATCGGAGACCGAGGCCCAAATCGACCAAACAGAAAAAGCGTTTTTCAAAGGTCCGGTTTCTTGTCCGGCAACAAGCATCTTGAGGTGCCGGGGCCGGGCTGGTATAAGTACAAATAGAAGCACCAAAATCTACGGCTACCGGAAAAGGTAGCCGTGCTCCCCTGGAAGGCGAGAGGAGTGCGTCTTTCGCTGTTATAAATCCATAAACACTCTCTACTAACATGCATGGACTACCTTTGCAACTGAAAAAGTGCCTGCCCCGGATCTTGTCTCCGGGCGCCGGCCTTTGGGGTGGGGGATGCTCTCGGCTTTCCCTTTCATCACCACGGCTACTCCAAGGAAGGGCCCTCCCGGAGTCCATTTGCCCCGGACAGGTAGGCGGGATCCGACCCGATCCGCGGATAGGTCTGGGTGGAGGTTTTGAACGATGAATGATCGCATCGGAGAAAGACTCCTGTCGGTCAGGCGGGAACTGGACAAACGCGAAGAATCCTGCCTCTCGCCCTGGGCGTGCCTGAGCCGGGACGCGCTCAGGAGAAGGGAGGAGCAGTCCGTCTCGATTGGGCATCGCCAGGACTTCTCCATCGATTCGGACAGGATCCTTCACTCCCTGGCCTATTCCCGATATATCGACAAGACCCAGGTATTCTACCTGATCCGGAATGATCATATCACCCACCGGGTTCTCCATGTTCAGCTGGTCTCGAAGATCGGAAGAACCATCGGCCGGCTCCTCAAGCTCAATGAGGACTTGATTGAGGCCATTGCGCTGGGGCACGATATCGGTCACACGCCGTTCGGGCATGACGGGGAAAGGTTCCTCTCCGCGCTTTGCGAGTCCCACGGCCTGGGCTACTGCCTCCACAACATCCAAAGCGTTCGATTTCTCCAGGACATTGAGAGGAAGGGGAGGGGGTGGAACCTGACTCTCCAGGTTCTGGACGGGATTCTGTGCCACGAGGGGGAGGTCCATTGCCAGGTCCTGAAGCCCCAAAGAAACAAGGATTTCCATGTCCTTGAACAAGAAATTCGGGTCAAGGCGAAGAACCCTTCGCAAGACATTCGGCCCATGACCATGGAAGGCTGCGTGGCCAGGATGGCCGACACCATCAGTTACATCGGCCGCGACATCGAAGACGCCATCCGGCTCAACCTCATCAAACGCAGTGATGTTCCGTCCTATTGCCGGGAGATCCTCGGAGACACAAACGGCACCATTGTTTACACCCTGGTGGAGGACCTGGTGGCGAACAGCCTTGACGCACCCCGCATCGGCTTCAGCGAGGAGGTCGGGGAAGCCCTCAGGCGTTTGAAGCTTTTCAACCAGGAGCGCATCTACCAAAACCGTCGGATCAAAGACCAGACGCCCAAAGTGAAGTTGATGTTTGAGCTCCTTTTCGACGAATACCTGGGGGACCTGGAGTCGGAAAACGAGGAATCCGACATCTTCTCCCGCTTCCTGGACGGCATGTCGCCTCAGTACAGGAAGGAAACGACGCCCGCCGGGATCGTGCGGGACTTCATCGCCGGGATGACCGACGAGTATTTCCTCGATCAATGCCGCAAGAGGCTGATCCCGCAAATAAAATCCGAGCTCTAAATGCATTGGGGCTGTTTCGCGGCCTGACCCGTCTCGAAAAAAACGTCATCCCGGACAAGCCCTGTGAAACAGGGCGCGATCCGGGATCCAGAAGTTCTTGAAAAGATGGCGTTTTCCTGGATTCCGGATCTCCCTTGCTTCGCTTCGGTCGTCCGGAATGACGTTTTTTCGAATTGCGACACAGTCTCTTTCGCCGGGCCGGAATGAAGGGCAGGCGCAAGAGGAAGAGCGGGCGAAACGGGGACACTCCGACGCTTTAACAGACAACCAAATTCTAAGAGCTGCTCGAATTCCGGATAGACCAAAATTCTTCTCTACAAAACCAGTTGACAAAAGGCCAATGAGCAGATAAGGGTATAGGCGTTTCTAGGGATCAGACGCGGGGAATCAATGCCAACCACTTCTTTTTTCAATCAATAACACATCAGAAAATGGAGGCCGTGTATGGGTCAGGCTGAGGGACTCGAGAGAGGCGAGGTGATCTTGCAGCTCGAAGACGTCCATATGTATTTCGGGAAGGTTGCGGCCCTGGCCGGTGTGAACCTGGAAGTAAGGAAGGGCGAGATCCATTCCATCATCGGCCCGAACGGGGCGGGAAAGACCGTGATGATGAACTGCATCAACGGGCTTTACAGACCCCAAAAAGGAAACATCTACTTAAAGGGCCGGAGGATCAATGGGTTGAAGCCGTACGAGAGGGCGAGTTTGGGGCTCTCGCGGACGTTTCAGAAAATTGAGCTCTTCGGCGGCATGACCGTGCTCGACAATATCCGCCTGGGAAGGCATATCCATTTGAATTCAGGTATCCTGAGCGGCTCCGTTTATGTGGGAAAGACGAAAGCCGAGGAAATTGAAAGCAGGGAGTTCATCGAAGAGGAGATCATTGACCTCCTCGAAATCGAAAGCATCCGGGACAAGACCGTACACATGCTGCCCTACGGCCTTCAGAAGCGCGTGGAGCTCGGAAGGGCGCTTGCCTTGGAGCCCGAACTTCTGCTTCTCGACGAACCCCTGGCAGGGCTGAATCTCGAAGAAGTGGAGGACATGGCCCGGTTCATTCTGGATATCAATGAAGAGGAGCGCTGGAAAGTAACCTGCGTACTGGTAGAGCACGACATGGGGGTGGTCATGGACATCTCCAATTTCGTAAATGTGTTGAATTTCGGAATCCAAATAACCGATGGGCCGCCCGATGAGGTCCAGAAAAATCCCGAGGTAGTCAAGGCCTATTTGGGTGAAGAAGATCTGTATGCCACAAGGAGGTAAGAACGACCATGCGCGAATCCGGCATAGAAATCACCAAGGACCTCACCATCCCCAAGCTCTTTGTCCATAATTGCAAGAAGTACGGGAAGGACAAGGTGGCGATGAGGGAGAAGGAATTCGGCATATGGATGCCCTTCACCTGGCAGGATTATTACGACAACGTGAAGCACCTCTGCCTGGGTATGGTCAGCCTTGGGCTCAAGCGGGGAGACAAGGTTTCCATGATCGGAGACAACCGCCCGGAAGGCCTCTGGGCGGAGATGGCGGCCATGTGTGCGGGCGGCGTAGGGGTTTGGCTCTTTCAGGACTGTATGATGGAAGAGGTCAAGTACATCATCGACCATTCTGATACGAAGTTCTTTATGGGGGAGACCCAGGAAGAGGTGGACAAGGCCTTGTCCATCAAAGACAGCTGTCCCAAACTCGAGTGGATTATCTGGGACGATCCAAAGGGGATGAGGAATTACGACCAGGAGTATCTCATCAGCATGAGAAAGGTCCAGGAGCTGGGCAAGGAACTCGACCGGAAAGAACCCGACCTGTTCGAAAAGCTGGTTTCGGAGGGACAGGGAGACGACATTTGCCTGCTTTTTTACACCTCCGGGACCACCGCCCTTCCCAAAGGGGCCCTTTTGAGCCATTGGAACATGTTGACCATGGGACGGAACCTCATGGACGTGGACCCCTGCTACGATACCGACGATTTTGTGAGCTATCTCCCCTTCGCCTGGATCGGAGAGCAGATGATGTCCATTTCCTGCGGGCTCCAGATCGGTTATACGCTGAATTTTCCTGAAGAGCCCGAGACGGCCCAGGAAAACATCCGTGAAATCGGTCCGCACGTAATGTTTGCCCCCCCAAGGCTCTACGAAGGCATGACCCGACAGGTCCAGGTGAAGCATATCGATTCGGGCTGGCTAAAGAGGCAGGTCTACAAATTCGCCACAAAAGTCGGGTATAGGATGGCCAACCTGAAGTTTGAGAAGCGGCATACCCCGGGATACCTCAAGTTTTTGAATTGGTTGGGCTCCATGGCCATGCAAAAGAAGCTGAAAGACCACCTCGGCATGTCCCGGCTCCGGCATGCCTACACCGGGGGGGCCGCCATGGGCCCCGATCATTTTCGGTTCTTCCATGCACTCGGGGTCAACCTCAAGCAGATTTACGGGCAGACCGAGATC
>CAYVUX010000330.1:0-4810 GCA_964455075.1 uncultured Desulfobacteraceae bacterium
GCATCGACCTGGAGCTTGGTAATGTCGCCCTCCACGATTTCAATTTTCTGCTTCATGGGCCTTCTCCTTTCTTGAATTCTTGATGGGTCTTTTGAGATCTGCTTACATCCTGTGTCCAACAGGATCGAACTCTCCCAATATACTGCTCTCCGGAGGTCCAATCAACTCCTGGAGGCAGCTCTTCCGCCGGAATCCAGGCGGCAGTAGGGGGTTCGCGGAAAATGCACCGGAGGCATGAGCGGAGATCCGCAGCAGAGTAGGACTCAGTCCAGACGCTTCTTAAAGCGGGAGACCGCGCCTCCGAATACGAGCAAGCCGAGAGCGGCAAGGGCCGCAAACTGAGGCCAGAGGACTGGAAAGCCGATGCCTTTCAAAAACACTCCCCGGATGATCACCAGGAAATACCGAAGGGGATTGAGATAAGTGAACCATTGGACCGGAGAGGGCATGTTTTCGATGGGGAACACGAAGCCGCTCAGCATGAAGAAGGGAAGGATAAAAAAGAAGGTGGTCATCATGGCCTGTTGCTGGGTTGCAGATATGGTGGAGATAAATAGCCCGATCCCCAGAGTACTCAGAAGGAAAAGGCAGGCCGCGCCGAAAAGCAGCGGGGCGCTTCCCTTCATCGGGACATCGAACCAAAACATGGCGAAGGCCGTGACCATCGCCATTTGGGCCTGCGCAATGATGATGTAGGGGATGGTTTTTCCCAGGATCAGCTCGAAAGGCCTCATTGGCGTAACGATCAGCTGTTCCATCGTCCCGGTTTCCTTTTCTCGAATGATGGCCATGGAAGTGAACAAAAGGGTGATCAACATGATCAGGAAGGCCACGATCCCGGGAACATAGAAGTTTTGGCTGTAGAGATTGGGGTTGTACCAAGTCCGGATCCTGGCGTCGATTTTGCCGTAATCCAGCTTCAAGGGATAAAGTTCACGGATGACACGGCGGTTGAAACGTTCAAGTACGTTCATGGCATAGGCCACTCTCACGGAGGCCATGTTGCTCATGCTCCCGTCCACAAGAATCTGGATCGACGCGGTGCTTCCTTTTCGAATGGAACTGCTGAAATCCGGGGGTATTTCAAAGACCAGATCCACTTTCCTTTCAAGGAGCAGTTCTTCGAGTTCGGAGGGCCTTGACACGGTGTGGGTCACGCGGAAGGTACGGTTTCCCTCGACGGCCTCCCTGAGCCGTCTGCTTTCCGAACTCAGGCTTCTGTCCATGAATCCCACAGTGATGTCCCGCACATCCGTGCTCACCACATACCCGAAAACCATGAGCTGAATGAGCGGGGCGATCACGATCAGAGGCCTGTTCTTTTTGTCGCGAAAGAGCTGGATGAACTCCTTGCGTACCAGTTCTCGAATGCGAAGCCAGCTCATCCTACAGCCCTTCCCTTCGGAGTGCGGCCAGATTCAATAGGACGAGGACCGAGGCCATGATGAGCAGCACGGCGTAGCTCTCCCATAGTCGTTCCATGCCGATGTTCCGCAGGTATAGCCCGTTGAGGATGTCGATATAATATCTGGCCGGAACCAGATAAGTGATCTTTTGAAGAATCTCCGGCATGTTGGAAATAGGAAACACAAAATCCGACAGCAGAAGAGAGGGGAGGTAGGTGGCGAGGACCGCGATCTGGTTCGCGACCAACTGCGACTTGGTGATGGTGGAAATCAGCAATCCCAGGTTCAAAGCCACGGCCAGGTAGAGGCAGGATCCGAGGAGCATGAGCGAAAAAAGGGATTTCATCACCACTCCAAAGAGAATTTGCCCCATCAAAATCGAGATCAGGACATCCGCAAGCGCGATAAAAAAGTAGGGCAGGGCTTTGCCCAGGAGCAATTCCTCCGCCCGGATGGGGAGAGACCGGATGGTCTCCATGGTCCCGTTCTCGTACTCCCTGGCGATGACAAGGGAAGTGAGCATGGCCCCGACGATCATAATGATGATGGCGATAATGCCCGGTACAATAAACCGGCGGCTTTCCAAATCCTCGTTGAACCAAATCCGAATTCGTCCCTCCACCGGGGGCTGGATGGGCTCTCTTCCCATTCGATTGAGAAATGCCGCGAGCTGCTTCCGGTTGTATCCGTCTACAAAAGCCTCAATGTAATTCATTGATATGCTAGCAAAATTTGGATCGCTCCCGTCAAGAAGCACCTGGAGAGGAGCCTCCCGGTCCGACTGGATCCTGGCCGTCCACCCCGGAGGGATTACGATGCCCATGGTGGTCCGGCCGTGGTCCAGCAAATCGGTCAACGCGCGTTGATTCTTTGGCCAAGCGACAACCGCAAAGTATGTGGATGCCCCGAGGTGACGGATGAGGTCTCTGGAAACCGGGGTATTGTCATAGTCCACAACAGCGGTTTTTACGCGGCCCACGTCCAGACTGAGTGCATAGCCGAAAAGGAGAATGAGCAGGAGAGGAATGAAAAAGGCCAAGTAGAGGCTCCGGAAATCCCTCATCAAATGGTAGAATTCCTTTCGGGCGATGGTTTTGATTATCCGGGGGCTCACCGGTCCCTCCGGGCCATGAGTTTTACAAAGGCATCGCTGAGATCGGCCTCCGTTTCACCGGGGAAGGCATCCTGGATGATGGTTTTCGGAGGACCCTCCGCCACGATGGTGCCTTCATTAATCATGAGGATTCGGTCGCAGTTCATGGCCTCGTCCATGTAGTGGGTAGTGACGAATACGGTCATTCCGTTTTCCGTGAGCTCACGAATGAAATCCCAGAAATGCCTGCGCGTGATGGGATCCACCCCGGATGTGGGTTCATCCAGAAAAAGGATTTTCGGATCGTGGAGAAGCGCACAGCCCAACGCCAATCTTTGGCGCCATCCGGGCGGGAGATCCCGCGTCAAGCGATCGCGGGCGTCTTTAAGACGCGTCATCTCGAAAACCCATGCCGTTTTCTCTTCCCATTGTTTCTGTGGGACATTGTAGATGCCCAGGTAAAAGCGGATGTTTTCAAAGGGGGTCATGTCCTGGTACAGAGAGAACTTCTGGGACATGTAGCCGATGGCGTGTTTGATGCGCTCGGATTCCGTGAAAATGTCGTAACCGGCCACACTCCCGGACCCGGAAGTAGGGGTGATAATGCCGCAGAGCATGCGTATCGTGGTGGACTTCCCGGCCCCGTTTGGACCCAGGAAACCGAAAATCTCTCCTTTTTCCACGGCGAACGAGAGTTCACGGACCGCCACGAAACGGCCGAATTTCTTCTCCAGCCGATCCACCTGGACGGATTCAGGGCTTGAATCGTTCATGGGCCAACACCTTGTCCGTGCTTTGGATGCGATTGATCATGGCTTCTTCCAGGCTGGGAAATCCCGACTGCATCTCATTGGGGGGTGCCTCATCAAGAATTCCGGCTCCGTGCATGAGAATCAGTCGGTCACACTTTTCCCCTTCGTCCAGATAGGCTGTGGAGATCAGGATGGTCATCCCCTGACTTTTCATCCTGCCCAGGATTTCCCAGAACTCCTGACGAGATACCGGGTCTACTCCGTTGGTGGGCTCATCGAGAATGAGCAGCCGGGGCTCGTGGACCAGGACGCAGGCGAGTCCCAGTTTCTGTTTCATTCCGCCTGACAGATCTTTTGCGAAGCGGTCTACAAAAGGAAGAAGATTGGAAAAGCCCAGGTATTCATCTCTCCTCTTATTCCTCTCGGACCCTGAAATCCCGAACACATCCATGAAAAAGTCCAAGTTCTCTTGTACGGTGAGATCAGGGTAGAGCCCAAAGCGCTGGGGCATGTATCCGATGATTCCCTTGACGTGGGCGCGATCCCGGACCGCATCAAAGCCCGCGACGCGGATGCGGCCCTCGGAAGGCTTGAGCATGGTGGCGATCATCCTCAGGAGGGTGGTCTTTCCGGCCCCGTCTGATCCAACGAGGCCGAAAATCGTCCGGGATTCTACATGGAAGGTCGCTTCTGAGACCGCTTCCAGGTCTCCAAACCTCTTGGACACGTTCTCCACCCGGACCAAGGGGGTTTCCGTGTCTTCCCGGGACTGCACGAAGTCCGAATCCCTACTTGAACCACGCATCGGCAGGCATCCCCGATTTGAGCTCGAGATCGGGATTCGGAATGAGCACCTTCACCAGATAAACCAGCTTGACTCGTTCCTTTTGGGTCTGGATGATCTTGGGCGTGAACTCCGCCTCGGGGGAGATATAGGAGACGCGGCCCTTGTAGACCTTTTGGGGAAAGGTGTCGATTCGCACTTCCACGGACTGCCCCGGCTTGACCTTTCCGATTTCGGTTTCGCCCACAAACACTTTCAGTTCCATGGTTGAAAGGTCGGCAAGGGAGAAGACCTCCTGCCCGGGAGTGACCACCTCCCCGGGCTCCACGTTGCGGCTCGTGATCGTGCCCTGGAAGGGCGCCTTCAGTTCCGTACGGCTCAGGAGGATCTCGGAATAGGACACCGCCGCTTCGGCTTCCTCCCGGGTCGCAAGGGCCGCCTGCACTTCCCGTTCGGTCGCGTCGATTTTCTTCAGGTTGCTCTCCGCCTGCTTCAAAACCGCCCTTGCCTCGCCGAATTTCGCTTCTGCTGCCTGGATGGACTCTTTCCGGAACCCTTCCTGCAGTAAGTCAAACTCTTCCTGTGCGCGTTTATAGGCCTTGAGAGCGGTTTTGTATCGAAGGGCTACGTCGTCTCTATCCTGCTCTGAGATGATCCTCTTCTCATAAAGGCCGTCGTAACGTTCCTTGTCCTTCCGGGCGTCGCGCATGGTCGCCTCCGCCTCTTCCATGGCCAGGCGGGCCCTCTCGATCTCCTGCTTTCGATAG
This sequence comes from uncultured Desulfobacteraceae bacterium, assembly GCA_964455075.1. Classification (GTDB taxonomy): domain Bacteria; phylum Desulfobacterota; class DSM-4660; order Desulfatiglandales; family Desulfatiglandaceae; genus CAYVUX01. Next base: position 4,803 of record CAYVUX010000330.1, read on the forward strand.
CCCGAGCG
>CAYVUX010000331.1:0-4805 GCA_964455075.1 uncultured Desulfobacteraceae bacterium
GCGTATGATTCGGGGGGCGTCACCACCGCCACGGTGACGGTGCCGCTGGTGGCGTCGTTGGGGTTGGGACTCTCGGAAACGGTGCCCGGGCGCGATCCCTTGGTTGACGGGTTCGGGTTGATTGCCTTCGCCAGCGTCTTTCCCATGATGACCGTGATGGGATATGCGCAGCTCGTACGCTGGCTCGAGAGGCGAAGCCGGAAGGTTTCCAGGAGGGAGTGATATGAAATTCAAGTTGATCATATCCATGGTGAAGACCAAGGTTACCGAAAAGATTGTGGAAGCCGCCAAGGCCGCGGGGGGCACAGGAGCGACGATCATCCCGGCCCGAGGCACGGGCATTCATGAAGCCAAGACCTTTTTTGGACTGACGCTGGAAGCCCAGACGGACGTGGTGCTTTTTGTTTTGGAAGAGAAGCTCGTAGAAACCGTTCTTGACGCCATCTATGACGCGGGGAGATTCAAAGAGCCCGGAACGGGCATTGCCTTTGTTCTTTCGGTGGAGTCGGTGATGGGGCTCGAAAGCCAGATCGAACACTTCAGGCGAGCGGCGCAGAAGCAGCCCTAGGAGATTTTTGGGAAAACCCGGTACGCCGGCGGGGACGCAGGTCAAGGGCAACGACCCAACTGGGCATTTTTGGAAGAACCCGGAGGCACAGACAGTCGCAAGCGTGTTCCTGCATGAGCTGAAACCAAAGCCCACGCAAGACACATAAGAGCAGCCATATGATGGAGGATCTTATTATTCCCTGGTCAGCGGATTGCCGCAATGGGGGCATTTCTTTTCGAAACAGGGTTGGCCCCTTTCGTGGGGCTCCCGGTGACCGCAGCCGGGGCATATGCAATGCCCCCCGGGACCTCGTGCCTGGCCGCCGCCCATTCCTCTGCCTTTGCCCGAGGAACCTTGGCCCTTTCCTTCTTCAGGTTGCATCATTTTTCCTCGTAACCGCGATACAAAGGGTTCGCGGGGTGCAGTGAGGATCGACGCCTCTTCGTCAGTGATCACAAAGGTTTTGGCCTGTCACCAGAGACCCTGAAAGATACCGGCGAACCAGGGCTTCCGGAGTGTCCGCCGGAGCTCCGATAATAACCTTGATGCCGTTTTCACCGAAGAGTCCCTGTGCCCTTGCGCCCATCCCGCCCGCGATGACGACGTCGGATCCTTGTTCGCTCAGCCATCTGGGCAGTACGCCCGGCTCATGGGGGGGCGGCGTAAGCGTGAACTGACGGACGATTTCCCCGTCCGTGGTTTCAATGAGCGCAAACTGTTCGCAATGCCCGAAGTGGGCACAAAGTTTCCCATTGGCCAACGGGATTGCAAATGTCGTTTTTCCCATTCTCTCCTCCCTTTCCTGTTCATCCACGATTTGATCGGGCTTCATTTCTTTGGTCCTTTTTCGAGATGAATCCTTCTTCCGGGACCCTTCTCCTTCGGAACGGCCGGGCTGCTTCGAGCGGCAGCCGGGCATGGCAAACCTGGTCTGAGTGAGGTTCCCCTCAAAAAAAGCAGCCAGGATGTCGTCCAGTCTTCCGGAAATCTCAGGAATCAGATGCACGCCGGATACCTCGAGCATCCTTGCCAGAACACGGGAAACCGCGCTGCAGATCAACACATCCACGCCGTTTTGTTGAATCCTTCGGCATTTGCGCACGGGGTCGTCTTCATCGACCGGGATGACAAATCGAGACCGCTCCGCGTTTTTTCGAACCTCCACGATGAGCAACCTGGATGCCGAATCGAGGAGCGGCGATATCCGCTCATACCAGATGGGAATAGCCAGTCTCATGTGAACTCGCCCCTGATATGCCGGAGGCCCTGATGCTTCTCATGTTACTCCGGTAAGCCTCCGGAGATGCTCCACACGGTCTGCGTTCAATGCAAGGCGATCATTCACCGCGGAACTATCCCATCACATCCAGTGCCCTTCTACGTTCGCATCTGAAGCGGGTGTAAGTTCCCCTCGCATGTATGCGTTTACGGCATCCAGGATCTTCCCTGTGGCACCCACCACTACGTCGATCCCGGCTGCCTTGAGGGCCCTGAATGCCTTGGGCCCACAGTTCCCGGTGATGACCACGTCGGGTCGGTGCTTTAGGATATTCTGAGCAGCTTGGATGCCCGCGCCCTGGGCGAGTTCGAGACTCTGCTCATTCTCCACGACATCAAATGCCATAGTATCGCCCTCGATTAGCAGGAAATATCGTGCTCTTCCGAATCTCGCATCCACGGCATCATTGAGGGCCGTGCCGGCCGAAGTAACTGCAATGCGCATTTTGAACCGCCTTTTCTCCTTATCTGTGCTTCGTCCTGAACGACGGACTCCCCCCGTGCCCGAAGGCCGTGTTCAATCCAATCTTGGCATGCTTGTCCATCCTTTTCCGGACAGGCACATCCAAGTACGTAGCTTGATTATCTGCATCCTCCGTGCCGAAAGGCGCTATCTCCGAAAATGCTTTCAAGTGCTTGAATTTCATTGATTAAAAATTTGACTTCCAGGAGGCTGGGCAAAGCGCCGCCGCGGATCCTTGCATCGGTGCAGGCCGTCTTTAATCCAAACTTGCAATTTTGCAGAGCATGTTCATCGGGGATTCGGAGGCGGCTCTCACATGCGTCGTTCGCTCACGGCCCTTGGAATGCAGCCTGGTTGTGGCGGAAAGAAATGGGCGCTGAAAAGCTTTCCGGGCAGGAACCCGCCCACCGCGAGGGAGGCCTTTGAAAAGCGTTCCGCTTTGGCCGAGTCCAAAGAAAAGGAGGATGCTTCCGCCCTGAACTCACGGCCCGGCAGCTCAACTGCGATGCTATAGGGACTATATTTGAGGATTGAACCTTCTTGGCCGCGCGTGAAAGCGGAGTCTGAGGCCCCGGTTCAGGGAACATCGCTTCCGGATTTCCGGTCGGGGAAACGGATATTCAGCCGTTTGACCTTGCGCCAGAGGGTGGTGGGATGAATGCCCATCTCGGAAGCCGTGGCGGTACGGTTCCAATTGTTCTTCTTGAGAGTCTCCAGGATGAAGTTTCTTTCCAGATCCTTCATGGAAAGGTCCGCCTTTTTGTTGGACCGGGCTTTTCCAGAGCCGTCCTGCATGAATTCCGGAAGGTGTTCGATCCCGATGACGCTGTTCTTGCAGACTACGGTAGCATATTCCACGATGTTTTCGAGCTCCCGAACATTGCCCGGAAAATCATAGGCCATGAGAACCGGCAGCACATCGGGTGCGAAGCTCAGGATGTCCTTCCCGTTGAGGCGATTGTATTTCCGGAGGAAATGCTCCATCAGAAGAGTGATGTCTTCCTTGCGCTCTCTCAAGGGCGGGATGGTCAACCTGACCACGTTAATCCTGTAGTAGAGATCCTGCCTGAAGGAGCCTTGCTTCACAAGCTCGTCCAGGTTCTTGTTGGTTGCGGCAACCACACGGATATCGGCTCTCGAGGAGGCGGTGCCCCCCAGGGGTTCATAGACCTTGTCCTGCAGGACTCGAAGCAATCGGACTTGAAGTGCCGGGGAGATATCTCCGATCTCATCCAGGAACAGTGTCCCGCCCTCAGCGAGAGCGATGCGGCCGGGTTTGTCTTTGAATGCCGTACTGTGGGCCCCCTTCACATATCCGAAAATCTCGGACTCGAGAAGGGTATCCGGGAGGGAACCGCAGTTGATCACCACCAGGGGCCCGTCCTTGCGGTGGCTGAGGGAGTGGATGGCCTTGGCGAAGAGTTCTTTTCCTGTGCCGCTTTCGCCCTCCAGCAAGACGGTGGTGTCACTTTCGGAGACCGCCTCCAACATCCGGAAAAGCCTCTGCATCTCGCTGTTCTTGCTTATGATGTCAAGGAAGGAGTGCCGGTCGGCGAGGGCCTTTCGAAGCTCTTCTACCATGCTCAGATCGCGAAATGTCTCCACGCCCCCAATGATTTTCCCTGCCTTGTCCTTCAAAAGCGCCGTGGAGATGGTCACGGGGATGCGGTCGCCTGCCAAGTTGACGATATACAGGGATTCATTCACGATCGGCCGGCCGGTCTCCATGGTTTCCCGCAAAGCGCAGGACTTCTCACAGATGCTCGCCCTGAAAACCTCCCAGCAGTGACGACCGATCGCCTCGTCCTTCTCAATGCCGGTGATGGCTTCAGCGGCGCAGTTGAAGGAAGTGATTCGGAAGTCTTCACCAATGGTAAAGACCCCGTCGGCGATGCTGTCGAGGATGATCTGGGTTTGCTCTTCGAATTTCCTATTCATGATCAGTGCGTCTCGCTATGCCCGGCCGGAAAAAGCGCCGGCTTCCTCAGCCGGCGTTATTGAAACTAATGCGCAAGCGCCTCCGTGTCAATGAAGACCTGCCGTCCCGTCACCCCATGGAGGCGCTGTTCAGCTCCGGGCTTTGGGCTTCTCTCTTTTGTCTCCTGGGGCGAATGCTTCCGTTCGCCCGTTTTTTCCGTCCCGCGTCAATGTTTATCCTGTGTAGAGGCCTTCCCGGAACGGAGCCGTTTCCCGGTTCACGGAAGACGGGCATCTCCCGAAAGAACGGAGGTGCACGCTGTTTTCACCGGACACGGAATATGTTATAAGGAAAGAATATTTTGGGGCAGGGGCTCACGGACCGGGGTGAACCGATCCGCCCGTGATGCCTCAAGGTGCGCACGGGCGGATCGTGACCCCCAACCGTGCACGCGGGCTGGGATGCGACCGGCCTTCAGCCCCCTTCTTATGAAGAGGGGAGCCGTCCTCTCGGCCGGAGCACGCTCGGGATAATTCGCGCGGGAGGCTGGTTATCCGATTATCCATCATGCCGCCTACCCATCGGCATCCTCCGGC
>CAYVUX010000332.1:0-4794 GCA_964455075.1 uncultured Desulfobacteraceae bacterium
GGGAGCTGTTCACCTGGTGGCATCCGACGCCCACTCCATTGACTTGCGGCCTCCGCTCCTTTCAGCAGCCTTTCGGAAACTCGTCAAATTGGCGGGAAAGAAGGCGGCCCAGAGGATCATGCACAGGAACCCTCAGGCCGTGATTCAGGGACTGCCTGTGGAAGGAAACGTTTGATTCGGGAATGCCCTTGTGTGTGAGACAGGATTACAGGAAATTTTTGTATATTGGACAGGATTTACAGCGCGGACGGGATAATTGCAGCCGCTCCCAAAACAATTCGTCACCCTGGATCCTGGATCGGAGCCTGTCCCGGACTACGATCCGGGATCCGGGACGGGCCGCGATCCGGATCCAGAGATTCTCGAAAAGATGATGTTTTCTCTGGATTCCGGCCTTCGCCGGAATGACGGGAAAAGAGCAACCGGATTCCGTTTGCGAGAGGGTGTACCCGTTCGTCATCCCGGACAAGCCCTGTGAAACAGGGCGCGATCCGGGATCCAGAAATTCAACAGAACGGCGATTTCTATGGTCAGAACTCCTGACATAAGCCAGGAACCAACTAATTTAACGATGGTTTTTATAAAAGGCAGCGGAAAATTTAATGAAACGGTATTTCCGGAGAATTAGTCCTCGGGGGACCAGTTTTCAGGGTCTTACAATTCACAGCGCTACGCTTATGTTTCACATCCTTAATGACCTAGGTCAGGAGTTCTGATGGTATGACGGATTTTCGAAGTGCGAACCGGGAAAAGCTCGCAATATTGAAGCGGACTTGTCTGCGGACTGCCCTTGCGGGACATCGCGGTAAGACAACCGATCTTTATATGGTCTCCTCCGCGATTCTCGTCAGGGCCGACGCCCGGTAATAGGCGTCTTTGATGCTCTCAGCCACCTTTCGGGCCGGCTCATTTTTGCCTTCCTCCAATTGCCACCAGGTGATCCGATAAAGCGCGGTGCCCTTGTTGTAATCGTCATCGATGCTTTCCGCCACCTCCAGGGCCTTGTCATGGTTTCCGCTCTCCGCGTATCCCGTAGCAATCTCCGCCAGGGCATCGGCCCGGGTGTAGGCATCGGCCACGTCTTTGGCCGTGTTCCAGGCTCGGTCAAAGGTCTCTTTCGCCTGCGCATCATGACCGCCCTTGGAATAGGCCCGAGCCACCTCGTTTAACGCCAAGGCCTTGTAGTAGTCGTCGTCAATGCTTTCGGCCACCTGGATTGCTTTCTCGTATTTCCCCGAATTCGCATATCCCTTGGCCACCATGAAGAGGGCCGAGTTCTTGGACGGGAGCTCCTCGATCTTGTTCGCGGTGGAGAGGGCGTCGTCGTGACGGCCGATCTCTTCGTAGGCCTCTACGATCCGAACCAATGCCGCCGCCCGGTTTCCCGGGTCTTCCAGGGACTCCGCCAGGGCTCCCGCCTCCTGCAGCACTTTGAGCGCCTTTTCTCCGTATCCGGCCTTCATGGCAACCGTGCTGATCCTGGCCAGGGCAAACACCCGGGTGTAGGTGCTCTCAATCTTACGGGCCGCCTTCACCGCTTCGTCCCACTGGCCCGAGGCCAGGTACACATCCGCCAGCCGGTCGGCCGCGGCCGCCTTGGTGTAGAGCTCCTCAATCGTCTTGCTCACCTCTTCGGCCTGGGGGAACTCCCCGGCCATCCCGTGCTCGGCGGCGATTCGATCCAGCACCGATACCTGCTCGTAGGCATCCTCCATGTCCTTGGCCGCTTCAAAGGCCTGGTAAAGGGCCTCCAGGGCCTTGTCTTTCCGCCGGAACTTCGTGTACTTGTCCGCCACATCCACAAATGCGGCCGCCCGCTTTTGGGAGTCGCCGATTTCCTTGGCCTCTTCCTGTGCGAGGCCGAGGATCTCAATGGCCCTCGCCCGGTCTCCTCGGAACCAGTAATTGTCGGCCACGACGATGAGGCCCGCGGTCTTCCATTCCGCGTCCGGGATCTCCCCCGCAGTCTGGAACGCCTGAACAGCGGTCTCCTTCGCTTTTGCCCTACCGCCGGCCTTAAAAAGCTCCCTGCTGATCCGGTCAAGGGCGAGCGTCTTGGCATAGGGCTTCTCGATCCGGTTGGCCACGTAAATGGCCCCGTCATACTCTCCCGCCATCATGTAGACCTCGGAAAGGCGGTCCAGCGCAGCCGACTTGCTGTAGGGGTTGTCCACTTCCTTGGCTGTCTCAAACGCCCGGGAAAGCATCTTGGTGGTTTCCTCCGACGCCCTGGTCGCGCCGAAAACCGTTCCCGACAATCCCAGCCAGAGTGCAGCCGTCAGACCGAGTGTGTTCTTAAACTGCCCCCATTTCATGGTGGATTCCTCCTGATAAACAAAGGTTCAAAGGTATCGGAAAAGCCAGATCTTTCTTGTACGGGAAAACCTTTAAAACCCGAAGATCGGAAATGTTCTGAACCCGCAAATTCTTGTAAGCACCCCAAATTTTTTTCACAATTATGGAAACCCTTCGGATTGTCAAGGAAAAAGGATTGAAATGGGTCAGGCAGGATTTGCAGGATGGACAGGATATTTTTTTGGCCTTTCCTTCGGTGCAGGCAATTATCCGCGTCTGTAGACCTCACGGCGATGACCGACTGTCAGCACCAGCACAACGACCCTTTCGTCCTGGATGTCGCACAGCAGCCGGTAGGCCCCAACCCTATACCGCCAGAACCCCGCATGATCACCCTGAAGCGGTTCCCCGAAATGCCTGGGATTTTTGCACCCCTCGATTCGTTCATCCAGCCAGTCAAGGATGCGCTTCTGTACAGTTCGATCCAATTTTCGCAACTGCCGTTCCGCAATGTCACTGATTTCAACGGTCCAAGCCAAGCTCTCTTCTCAACTGTTTCAGGGCTTTCTGCCCACGCGTTTGTGAATGGGCTTGTTTTGCGAGTTCCAAGTCTTCGTTGTCTTCCAAATATCTCAGAATCGCTTCCCTTACCAATGCACTGCGGTTGCTGCCGCGTTTTTTCGCGAGCAGTTCCAAATCCTTCTCTATTTCTTTGTCCAACCGTACGGCAAGCATAATGGCGGGTCCTCCTTTTGTTATACAATGTATGACAAAAAGAGGTAGATGTCAAAAAAATACATCTCGTTGGTGACATATTTTTGTTCATGCATTCGGCCTTGGCCTGCTTGGAGTATGAGGTATGAGGTTGTAAGCGTCCGCCCAGCTTCGCAGGACTTAATTACCGGAATTGAGACTGTGGCGCAATTCGAGGAAAACGTCATTCCGGACGACCGACGCGAAGCAAGGGAGATCCGGAATCCAGAGAAATGCCGTCCTTTGGTGAACTTCTGGATCCCGGATCACGCCCTGTCTTACAGGGCTTGTCCGGGATGACGAACCGGGACACGGTCTCTTGAGTCGAAATGACGCCAACGAAGAGCAGCGGTGGACGGAGAAACAAGGCGCTTGCCTGTTGGTACGGTCTCGACCGGGAAGACTTTCCCTCCCGGCAGGGGCGCTTATTCGCGGCTTGCGCCGCTCCTACAGAACAGGCTCCAACCCTGTAGGAGCGGGCTTGCCCGCGAACCTGCCGGAAGCGGCTGCATGTAGGGCCTGGGGCCTGTCAAGGAAAAACTCCATGCTGCTGACGCGGCAGAGGGGCTTTGGGTGGAAGCGCCGCCGGGTGATGGGTGTTCGCTCTCTCTTTGTGCCCCACCGGCTCGGAGCATTATGCGCCGTAGTGCTCCTTGATCCAGGCCTGGTATTCTCCGCTTCGGACCCGGTCCACCCAGTTGCCGTTTTCCAGGTACCAGTTGATGCACTTGGAGAGACCGGAATCGAGTGTCTCTTCCGGAACCCACGCCAGCTCCTGCCTGATCTTGCCGGAATCGATGGCATAGCGGTAGTCGTGGCCGGGCCGGTCTTTGACAAACGTAATGAGATCCCTCCGCGGACCCTTTTTCCGAGGTCCCAAAGTCTTATCCAGGAGCTCGCAGATCTTCTCCACCAGGCGGAGGTTCTCCATCTCGCAGTTTCCGCCGATATTGTACGTGCCCCCCCGTTTGCCGTCCTGCATCACCCGCCAGATGGCCGTGCAGTGGTCGCGGACGTAGAGCCAGTCGCGGACATTTTTTCCATCGCCGTACACGGGCAAAGGCTTCTCCTCCAGCGCATTGAGGATCATCAGGGGAAGGAGCTTTTCCGGAAACTGGTAGGGGCCGTAATTGTTGGAACAATTGGAGATGGTAACCGGCAGGCCGTAGGTCTTGTGGTAGGCCTTGACCAGGTGATCCGATGCGGCCTTGGAAGCTGAGTAGGGGCTGTTGGGCTTGTAGGGGGAGATTTCCGTAAAGAGGCCTTCCGGGCCGAGGCTTCCGTAAACCTCATCCGTGCTGATGTGGTGGAAAAGCTCCAGGCGGTCCAGGCGTTCGCGGCAGAGCTCCAGGAGGTTGAATGTGCCCACGATGTTCGTCTGGATAAACGCGTCGGGCCGCACGATGGAGCGGTCCACGTGGGATTCGGCGGCGAAGTGGCACACCGCATCCACGTCGTATTTTTCGAACACCTCCGCCATGCGATCCTTCGTACAGACATCCTCTTTGACAAATACGTAGCGCTCCGGGAACCGTTCGGCGACATCCTTCAGGTTTTCCGGGTTTCCCGCATAGGTGAGCTTGTCCACGTTGATCAAACGGCCGGCGAAGTCGGACTCCTCCAACACGTACCGGACAAAGTTCGCGCCGATGAAGCCAGATCCACCTGTAACCAGCAAATTTTGCATTGTCTCTCCTTAGGGCTCACTCAAAAATAACTTCCCATTTTCCCATCTCAGCTTCGGGC
>CAYVUX010000333.1:0-848 GCA_964455075.1 uncultured Desulfobacteraceae bacterium
TAGCCGAACTCTTCTCCACCAGATGAACCAGGTAACCGGAATCCGCAAGATCCAATGCGGCCTGCATTCCGGCTATCCCCCCGCCTACGACCATCACGGAGCCGGATATGTGATTGACAGAATTCTGGGCCATAATGCATTCCTCTTTCGTTAGGTTTTTGCCTGATCCAGGATTAGGGGAAGCCTGTCCTCCCATCCCATGGTGGAGATCAGTACACCGGCCATCCCCATTTTTTTGATCCGGGAAACGAGTTCTCCCGCAATGCGGATACACTCCTCTCTTTTCTCGGCGGCCTTCTGAATGCGCCGGATCATCTCCGAGGGTACGTGGACCCCTTTGACGTTTCGATCGATGTAGCGCGCCATCCCCGCAGATTTCAAAACCAGGACTTTTGCAATGACACCCGGGCGGTCTGTGTCCATACGCTTGAGGAACTGCTGAAACCTTCGAAGGTCGAATATGGGGTTGGTGATGACATAGTTCACTCCGAGCTCCGCCATTTTTCGAACGTTTTCCACCTCGATTTCGAGAAGGCCTCCGGTTGCAGCCGTGTCCACCGCCGAGCCTATGCAGAAGCGGGGAGTGCCTTTGAGCTCCACCCCGGCCATGTCTTTTCCATTTTCCATCCCCCGAATGACGGTCAAGAGATCCATCAGATCGAGATCATTGACGGTTCTGGCCTGAGGATGATCTCCATACCGGATATCCTCTCCCGTCACCGCCATGATGTTCTTCACGCCAAGCGCTCCTGCGGAGAGAATATCCGCCTGAAGCGCGAGACGGTTTCTGTCCCGGCAGCAGATCTGAAGGATGGTTTCGAATCCTTGGTTCTCCAAAAATGCGCAGG
>CAYVUX010000333.1:858-2359 GCA_964455075.1 uncultured Desulfobacteraceae bacterium
CCCAGAGAGCTGGCTTTCAGCACCGCGGTGCCCATTTCCGGCAAAAGAAAGGCGTCCACGCGGCCCCTTGCCAGATTCGCGCTTTTGAGAAGAGGCGAGAAATCCGCTCCCTTCGGCGGCTCAAATTCCCCCAGTATCACGAATCGACGGGCCTTCAGTTTCTCCTCAAGGGGCATAACGAACTCCTCCGCTAGTAGTGGAATTCCTTTTGAACGGCATTGCTGATGGCCATTTCGAGGTCTTCGGTTCCAAACGATTTTATGTGATAGAAGAAGATCCTTTGCTGCCTTGCCTTGGTTTCGAACTCGGGCGTGTTCTTTCCTGCGCAGAGGATGATAGGAACCCTCGCTTCGATGCTCTTGATGATGGATATGAGTTCGCATTCCTCGTCAACAAGTTCCGAATCAAGGACCAGAACATCGATTCTTTCATCCTGAAGGCGCAACAGAATCTGTTTGAGTGTCTTTGCGTGGATCACGTCGATACCTTTCTGATGAAGGAAAGGAGACAACTGAGCCGACAACGCTTCGACCGGCTCGGCGATGAGAATGGTTTGACCGGGGCTCATGCGTGATTCCTGCCTATCGGAAGGGGAATGTTCTGTCTGAATTGGTTGCACTCTCTACAGAGGCAATATCCGTGCCTAACCAGGAACCGGAAAAATTGCTCCTGTCATCAAGATGTTGCGCGAATCGGGGTCGAAAAAGGAAACCTGGACGGATGGGTCATTTTGAAACAAAGGTCGGGAAAGGCAGCCCTTAACCAATTGAAATCGTATATAAAATGACGATATGGGATAAAATTTCTCTGATGAGGCATTTTGCCGCATTGTTCCGGAAGGGAACCGGGTTATAGATCGGCAATCGAGCGCGAGTTCAGTGCGGATTCGACGTGCGCCCTCATTCATGGAAGCGGATAGTATCCGATGCGGGTGGGGACGCACATACCGGCTTGTTCTCTGCTCTTTCAGGGACTGCGATAAGGCTTTAGCTGGAAGAGTTTTTTGTCCTGTGTAGAGACGATGTGATAAAATTTATCTTGGGGGATATAGATGTAAGGGACGTCCTCCTGCCTTCGATAAAGAAAGTGCGAAAGAATCATTCTATTGACCGCCCTGTGCCCGATAATCATGATGTTCTCTGAATTCTTGCTCAGGTACAGGGTCTTCTTGATTCCCCTGTCCACGCGCTCTTTCATAGAGACGTAGCCTTCGCCCCGGGGGTAGATATAATTGTATTTGTCTTCTTTTCGCTCCGAGTAAATATCCGGCATGTTCGAGCGGATCTCTTCGTAGCTCATGCATTCGCAAACACCGCTGTCAATCTCGTCGAATTCCTTGAGCGGTATGATTGACGCTCCGTTCTGCAGCCTCTTTATGGGTTCTGCGGTTTGAATGGTTCTCTTCTTGGTGCTGGTGAAAATGATGGGGATTCTCTTTGTCCTGACCATCGTTACGCTCTGCCGGATCTATCCCCACTTCGGGCCGGCAGGACCCAAGACC
>CAYVUX010000333.1:2369-4794 GCA_964455075.1 uncultured Desulfobacteraceae bacterium
TTTGTCCTGAAATAGCGGGCAAGGGCTTCGGCCTGTGCGTACCCTTTTTCGGTCAACTCGGAGTCGCCGCCGATCCTGTCGGCCAGGTTGAAGAACGTCTCGCCATGCCTTATCAGAAACAGATTTCTTACGGTGTCCATCACCAGGAAATCCCGGATGCGGTCGTAAAACGGGATTTCCACCGGAACCTGTTCCTGTGTAACTTGATTGTTGAGGGAATCCAACTTGATAAAATGGTGTTCCGTGTTTAGCGTGGTGTAAATGTTTTCATAGTATCGGATTCGTTTTTTGAACGCGTCAACGGCCTCATCCTGGCTCATTCCTTCGAATTCCGACAGCATGGTCTTTCGAGCGATGCTCGACTCCAATATCTCCTGGTCGTTGTTGATGCACTCAAGGAAGAGCAGCGGGTGATCCTGGAGGAGTCTGCGGATTTTGTTTCGCCTCTGGACACTGACGTTGGTCGCATCCAAGATGGCCACCTGCCCGTTGCGCTCGAGGTACTTTTGCGCCCGGCTGATGTTCATCAGGGCGATCTTTTCCCTCAGGGCGACCCCTTCCAGATTACCCGGGTCGTAGAACTCGGGATGCGATGTGTCTTTCTCCTTGAGCCGCCTTCTGAGATCGCCGTTGTTGAAAATGCGCGCGTGGATCCCGTCTTTGACGAGATTGTCCCGCAACTTGCTGGCTATCGTGGATTTTCCCCTGGCGGGGAGGCCCACCATGACGATGTAGAGCTTGCCTTGTTTCATGATTCTCCATCTTAAGGCCGGAATAAGAAATTTCAATCCCCCATAATCCTTTCGATGCAATCAACCCACCGGTTGGAGTGCATGGTAGCCGCTCCACAAACGGGTTTGATGGGGTCCGTACCTTAAAGCTTTTCCGGCCGGGCTGGAGAGTCTGAATCGGAGCTCCGTATTGCCCCGGTGGGGCGGTGAGCAGCGACTTCTTCACGAGCCATCGTCCATCCAAACACTACCCTGCTTGGCGCAAGCCTTGAAGTTTCCAACCGATGGATTATACTGAATCGGGTTGTAAGAAAGCCCGCATAGAGATGCGGCAAGAGTCTGGGAATAGGCCGAAAGAGGCGGAAGCAGCCTGTTGCTGGGGCGGAGCTTGACATAGGGTCCGTAACGCAGCAAAAGAGGGTGATTCTAAGAATTTTCTGGAGGAATGTTTCATGGAGCAAGTTTCCACGGCGAGAGCGAGGACAGAGGTTCGGGTAAATGAGTTCGTGAGAAGCGTGTACAACTGGATGGGGCTTGGACTGGCTTTGACGGCGTTTGTCGCATTCTTCGTTTCCCACAGCGAAGGCATAACTCGCCTGATATATGGCAATTCCTGGGTTTTCTTTGTCCTCGTCATCGGCGAATTGGCGCTCGTTTTCTCGATCGCCGGCATGGTTCATCGGATGAGTGCGACTACGGCCACGGCCCTCTTTGTGTTCTATTCGGCGCTGAACGGGGTCACGCTCTCCGTTATTTTCCTCATGTACACGCAGGCTTCCATCTTTACCACCTTCTTCATCTGTGCAGGGACCTTTATCGGCTGCAGCATCTATGGTTGGACAACAAAGAGAGACCTGACCTCGCTGGGCGGTTTCCTGGTGATGGGACTCATCGGAATCATCATCGCCTCTGTGGTGAACATGTTCGTTCAAAGCGGCACCATGAGCGCGGTGATCAGCTACATCGGGGTTTTCGTCTTCGTAGGTTTGGCGGCGTATGATACCCAGAAGCTCAAGAACATGGCGGCGACGCAACCTGATGACGCCGACGGCGCCGTGATTCGAAAGGGTGCCATTTTGGGAGCCCTGTCCCTGTATTTGGATTTTGTCAATCTCTTCCTCATGCTTTTGCGCATATTCGGGCAGAGTAGAGAGTAGGAACCGCAACTTTTGGCGAGAACCCAATGAGCGAGGAGCCATCTTACAGGCGTCTCCACAACCAAGGAGAACTTGAAGGCCGGGTCAAAAGGGCCTTGAGCCTTCTCGAATCGTGTTCCCTGTGCCCGAGAGACTGCGGGGTGAACCGGCTGCAAGGGGAGATCGGCTACTGCCGCACGGGAAGAAACGCCAGAGTGGCCAGCTACAATGCCCATTTCGGAGAAGAGGCGCCCCTGGTCGGGAAATACGGCTCGGGGACCATATTCCTGAGTTCATGCAACCTGATGTGCAGTTTCTGCCAGAACTACGAAATCAGCCATCTCGGTGAAGGCGCGGACGTCGAACCGGAGCAGATGGCCGCCATGATGATGCGGCTCGCAGGTCAGAAATGCCACAATATCAATTTTGTGACTCCCAGCCACGTGATCCCGCAGATCCTGGAGGGTCTGCTCGTGGCCGTGGAGCAGGGTTTGAACGTCCCCCTGGTCTACAACTCGAGCGGATACGACCGGAAGGAGACCTTGGAGCTCCTTGAAG
>CAYVUX010000334.1:0-4768 GCA_964455075.1 uncultured Desulfobacteraceae bacterium
CTCCCGGAGTTCATAGGGCCCGGGAGTAGCCGAGACGTAAATCACCCGCTTGACCTTCTCTTCGAATTCTTCAAACGTGAGCGGCCGGTTGTCCAAGGCGGAGGGAAGCCTGAACCCATAGTCGACAAGGGTTTCCTTCCTGGAACGGTCGCCCCGGTACATACCGTGAAGCTGCGGGATCGTAATATGGCTCTCGTCCACAAAAACCAGCCAGTTTTCGGGGAAGTAGTCCATCAGGGTGGGCGGGGGTTCCCCGGGCTCCCGGCTGGTCAGATGTCTCGAGTAGTTTTCGATCCCGTGGCAATAACCCAGTTCCGTCATCATCTCGAGATCGAACCGCGTCCGCTCTTCGATTCGCTGAGCTTCCACCAGCCGGTTCCGCGTCCGGAAAAACGCAATCTGTTCCTCGATCTCTTCCTGGATGCTGCGGATGGCCTTTTCCCGGATATCGACCGTGGTCACGTAATGGGTTGCCGGGAAAACCGTGACTCGATCAAGTCTCTCAACCGTCTTTCCGGTGAGCGGATCGATCTTATGAATACTCTCCACCACATCCCCGAAGAACCCGAGTCGAATGGCCCGATCTTCTTCGTGAACCGGATAGATATCGAGAATATCGCCGCGAACCCGGAATCGTCCGCGGTAGAAATCCATATCGCCTCGCTCATAATGGATCTCTACGAGTTTTGCTACCACCTCATCCCGTGAGAGCGAAGCCCCCGCATCCACATGAAGAAGCAGATTGCGGTACGCCTCCGGGGAACCTAGGCCGTAAATGCATGAAACACTCGCGACGATGATCACATCGTCCCTTGCCAGGACGGAGCGGGTTGCGGAATGCCGCAGCTTGTCGATCTGTTCGTTGACGTTGGCGTCCTTCTGAATATAGGTGTCTGTTTGGGGAAGGTATGCTTCGGGCTGGTAATAGTCGTAGTAGCTTACAAAGTATTCAACGGCATTTCTTGGAAACAGGCCCTTGAATTCTCCATAGAGCTGAGCGGCCAATGTCTTGTTGGGGGCAATGACGAGCGTCGGGCGCTGGGTCCGGGCGATGACGTGAGCCATGGTGAAGGTCTTTCCCGAACCGGTGACCCCAATCAACACCTGTCGATTCAGTCCGCTCTTTACGCCTTCCGAAAGGGCCTCTATGGCCTGCGCCTGATCGCCGCAGGGATCGAGGTCCGTGACGAGCTCAAACATCAAATCTCCACCGGGTTCCCTGGGGGCCGTCCTCGAGTGTTATCCCCTTCTCTCTCAGGAAATCGCGGATTTCATCCGCCCTTGCCCAGGCTTTTCTCGTCCTTGCCTCGGCCCTCTCCCGGATCAGGTTCTCAATGTCCACGGCCTCTTCCCGGTGCGCCATCTCCCTGAAGAACGCCGCCGGGCCGCGGGCAAACAGACCCAAGACCCCGCCCGCTGCGAACACCGCGCGGAGGCTTGCATCCAGTCGGCTTCGGGCTCCTACGCTGAGAGGCTCCGGTTGGGTGTCCAGCCAGCGGTTTGTGTCCCGGATGTGATCAAACAAGAGTCCGATCGCGCCTGCCGTGTTCAAGTCGTCGTCCATGACCTCAACAAAATCTCCCAGGAAGACCGCCTGGGAATCTTTCCCCGCCCCGGGCAGAAACACGGGCCGGGAAAAACGGTTTGCATCCCCGCCGTCGTTGCCCAAAGCACGCTCGAAGCGTTCGAGCGCCCTGTAAATCCGAATGAGTCCTGCGCGTGCAGCACCAACGGATTCATCGGAGAAATCGAGAGGGCTCCTGTAGTGTTTGGACAGGAGAAAAAACCGAAGCACCTCCGGATCATATGAACGGAGCGCATCCCGGATGGTAAGGAAATTGCCCAGGGACTTGGACATCTTCTCCGAATTCACAGTCACGAATCCGTTGTGAACCCAGTAGCGGGCAAACTCCCCGCCGTTTGCCCCGACGGACTGAGCCCTCTCGTTCTCGTGATGGGGGAAGAGAAGGTCCTTCCCCCCTCCGTGGATATCAAACGTGGCTCCCAGGTAATGGTTGCTCATGACAGAGCATTCCAGATGCCAACCCGGCCTCCCAAGGCCCCACGGACTTTTCCAGCAGGGTTCTCCGGGTTTAGCCGCCTTCCAGAGAACAAAATCCATGGGATGATGCTTTCTCGCGTCCACCTCCACCCGGCTGCCCGCCTGCATATCTTCTAGCCTCCTTCCGGAAAGGCTTCCGTATCCCTTGAACTTCTCGACCGAGAAAAACACATCTTTGTCCGCTTCATAGGCATAGCCTTTTTTGAGAAGGATCCGGATCATGGAAATCATCTGGTCGATGTGTTCCGTGGCCCTCGGCTCCACGCCCGCCCTCGCGACCCCTAACTTGCGCATGTCATCGTGGAATGCCTGGATATACTCCTCGGCAATGATCGAGGGGTCCTGTGCCAATTCCCGGGCCCTCTGAATGATCTTGTCATCCACATCCGTAAAATTCCTGACGTATTTCACGTCAAGGCCTTTGGCCCGCAGGTATCTGGCAAGCACGTCGAAAACCACCGCGGAGCGAGCATGGCCGATGTGACACAGATCGTAAACCGTAACCCCGCAGACGTACATGCCGACTCTCCCGTCCTCGAGCGGCCTAAACGTCTCCTTCCTTCGAGTTGCCGTATTGTAAAGCCTCAAAATCACATCACTCCTCCGGCGAGACCATCATGCATCCCGCCCCGGCCCGATCCCTGGACCGCGGATGAATTCTCCTCCGCCAAAACCGAAAACGCCCTTGTCCGGTTGATTGCGCCACAGCCGGAACGGCCTTCACGCATGGATACGAAATCGAGAATTCCTTAAAGGCGTTCTGGGAGATTGCTCACGCGCCGGTGATCCGATCCGCTCCCATTCCAACCGCAGTCTCAAAGCCCGGACACAAGGCCCATGAAAGCAAACGCTTCCATGCCTTCGCCGCGACCTGAACTCCCCATCCCTTCGGTGGTCTTTGCCTTGATGTTTACTTGATCCACCGCCGCCTCAAATGCAAAGGAAATCCTCTGCCTCATGGCGGGGACGAAAGGCGCAAGTCTGGGAGCCTCCGCCACGATGGTGACGTCGAGATTTTGAAGGCGATATCCCATTCGGCGGGCCCGCTCAACCGTTTTTTCCAGCATCCAGAGACTCGAGACTCCTTTAAGCGCAGGATCCGAGTCCGGAAAATGTATGCCGATGTCTCCCTCCCCCAGAGCTCCGATCAGCGCATCGATCACAGCATGAGTAAGCACATCGGCATCGGAATGGCCCGCGAGTCCCTTCTCAAAGGGAATCTCCACCCCTCCCAGGATCAAAGGTCTGCCCTTTTCAAGGCGGTGGGCATCATATCCGAAACCGATTCGATACAAGCCGGGTCCTTCCATACGGTACAGGCGCGATCCGATTCCCCATCTCCAGAAATGCGGCAAATTTCCCGCCCGCCCGGAGTTCTAATGACAACTACTGCAACTGCCGCTCGAGCAGGACGCACATCCTGAAGATCCCGTAGAAGGCGTAAAATCACCGCCGCTTTTGAACGCGCATGCGGACATCAGCCGTTCCACATCCTCCCCTCCGCATTGGGGACATGAGATTCCATCCCGACTCCCCAGAACAAGAGTCTCAAATTCATTGCTGCATTTCAAACACTTATATTCATAAATAGGCATACTCTCTCCGATTCCCTTCACGCTATGTCCGCGCTCAGCCCCTCGATAACGCATGCGGCCATCAGCGGAAACATGATTTCGTGATGACCGATCAGGTTGTACCCTTCGCCTCCTTCGAGCGTGGGACGATGAACCACGTTCATC
Source organism: uncultured Desulfobacteraceae bacterium (assembly GCA_964455075.1). Taxonomy (GTDB): domain Bacteria; phylum Desulfobacterota; class DSM-4660; order Desulfatiglandales; family Desulfatiglandaceae; genus CAYVUX01. The sequence goes on from CAYVUX010000334.1 coordinate 3,802, forward strand.
ATAGGCCTGTAGTGCCGGATGAAATCCATGTTTACGGTCATGAGATCCTTCACTTCGTAACCCAGATTCCTTACGATACTAAGCGCTTTCAGAAAAACCTCGGGAAGGATCACCGCGGAGCCCAAATTGATGAACACTCCCCCATTCAGTGCCGAGACCAATTGTGCAAAGATTCGAAAATCCAGATGAGACGCTCTGCCGATCGCCCCACCGTCCACACCCGGATGTCCATGAATGATGTCGGTCCCCAGAGCCACATGAACCGTCACCGGCACATCCAGTTGATAAGCTCTCGCCACGATGCTCCACTGGTTATGAGGAAAATCCTCCCGAACCATCATGGCTCCCACAGCCGTCCCCAGGCCGACGCCCTCCTTCTCCCCAGCCTTAATCGCAGAATTCAAAAACCTTCCCGTCTCCTCGGCCATTCCGAATCGGCCTCGTCCAATCTCGGCAGCCACGTCCTCAGAGGTTCCTCCGGTCATTGCCAGTTCGAAATCGTGGATGATACCGGCTCCGTTCATTGCAACGGCATGAAGCACGCCTCTTTCCATGAGCTCCACAATGATCGGACCCAATCCTACCTTGATCCCGTGAGCTCCCATGGCCAGGATAACCGTTCTTCCATCTCTCACGGCCTCGACCAGGCGCTTGACCACGCGTCTTAGATCCTTTCCGGCCAGAACGTCCGGCAGCGAGTTGAACCATTGTTCCAGGGTGCCACCGGCCTTCCAGGGCCTGGCGAAATCCCTTGCCCGGACTTTGCTTTTTCTTTCCTCGAGAGGATAACACCTCACCCCATCAAAGGATAAAGGTTCCCGTTTTTTTGGCATGAGCCGCAGTTCCTTCGCTCAGAATCCGGATTCCAAGTGCCCGGAAATGATTCGTAGATGGGCACAAGTAAACAGCCTGCTTAGGGCTCACTCAAAAATTACTTCCCATTTTCCCATCTCAGCTTCGGGCCATC
>CAYVUX010000335.1:0-2491 GCA_964455075.1 uncultured Desulfobacteraceae bacterium
GGCTGCTACGAAATCCTCATTGAATTGGCGCCCGTAGCTCAGTTGGATAGAGCGCCGGGCTTCGAACCCGTAGGCCGCAGGTTCGAGTCCTGCCGGGCGCGCCATTCCATTATATCGCATATTGGTGCTCATCCACCAATCAATTATTGTGGGCACTAGGGGAGTCTCTCGGGCGTGTAGCTCAGCTGGTAGAGCGGTTGACTCTTAATCAATTGGTCGGGGGTTCGATCCCTCCCACGCCCACCAAAGGAAAAACCAGGGGTTCCGGCACATGGTCGGAACCCCTGTTTTTTTGACTACCTTTTTGGGGACCATTTTGGTGCTCGCTTTCTGCTCCCGGGCCTCCACCGGCCTGCATGGTTCACGACCGATGCGGGCTAGAACACCGATTCCGGACAGTCCTCATCCCGGTCCTTTTTCGAAATCCTTGGGGAAAAACCCGGGGTCCCGTCCAAAACGGCCCTCCTGTCTTTGAGCATTTGCTTGAGTTCCCGGATCTCGCTCTCCTGGGCTTCCTGGCGTTTTCGGAAGGCGTCGTTTTCGCTTTTGAGTTCCCGGGCCGCCTCCACGAGCACGGCCGGGTGGGGCGCTAATCCGAAAGGAACCCTGTAGCACAGCGGATTTCGTAGACATGGGACCAGAGCTTCCCGGTCACGAACAATCTGTCTCCCTCCGGATCGTAGGCGATGCCGTTCAGCACGGCCTCGGGACCCGGAGGCCGCTCCATGGCCGCGAGACGGCCTAGGTCGATCCGGCCCAGCAAGGCCCCCGTATCCGGGGAGATGATCACGATATCATCGCGCATCCAGATGTTGGCAAAGATGCGGCCCTCCACCCATTCGAGTTCGTTCAGGTTCTTGACCCCCTCTGTCTGGTCTCGCACCTTGAGCCCGCGAACCAAACGGAAGGACTCGGGATCGAGGAAATGAAGCGTGTCGGTTCCGTCGCTCATAATCAGGTGGGTTCCATCGGTGGTGAGGCCCCAGCCCTCGGTCCTGTATCGGAAACGGCGCTTCAGGCGAAAGGTTTTGAGGTCATAAACCAGCCCCAGACCGGCACGCCAGGTCAACTGGTAGATTCGGCCGCCATGGGGTGCGATCCCTTCCCCAAAAAGAGACTTCGGGAGGTCCACCTGTTTGACTACCCGCCCCGTTTCGAGCTCCACCTTGCGAAGGGAAGAACGCCCCCGCCGACCGGTCCCTTCGTACAGGAAACCGTCCTTGAAAAAAAGCCCCTGGGTGAAGGCCGCCGGGTCGTGGGGATAGGCGCGGGCGATCTCGAAGCTGAGGCGACGGGATCCGGCCTTCCCCACCTCAGGAACCTTGGAAGAAGGCGTGGCCGGTCGCCCCTCCCCGGCCCGTGCAATGCATGGAAAAAGAATCATGATGAGGGCAAACCCTACCCCTGCCAAGGACCTTGCGTTCAGCATCCGCTACCCCTGAAACACGGGCTTTGTTTTCCCGCACACCCCGTAAACACAGCCCCGCAACATGGTCGTCTTTATTCCATCCAATCCTTGGGTATCCGGGGAGCTCCCGCCCGCGTTATACTGCAGATTACCCGGATCACCCGGCGAACCGGAAGCGGCCAGCCCCCGTGACCGCTCTTTTGGCCCCGGCTCCGGTAAAGCCGAAGTTTTCTGCATAAGCTCCTAATGACGTCTTCGTTTAAATGAGGGAAGTTTGTTTTATATAGGAATGGATCGGAATACGCAATGAAAAATCGGATTGGGAAGGTCCTTGACAACTCTCGGAATTTCGTCGAAAATTAGTTCAAAGATCGTTTGCTACGAAAGGGCAAAACCACCGAAAGGGGTGACGCAAAGCTACGGGTCTACCGCCTGAGGGCCATGATCGCCGGGCTGCCGAAAGAATGAGCAGGTTTCGCCCTCGTGGAAAATGCACGAAGGCGTTTTTTTTGCCTGAAAAACTTCCCGGCCATGAAGTGCGCTTTTGGGCACGAGGAGGTGATTTTTCATGAAAACGGCGCTTTACCTGACCTTGACTTTTTTGCCGCTTTGGGCCCTCGGATGCGCGGGCACATCCCACATTCGAGGAGAGAAAGCGATCCCCATGGAGGACGGCGCCCGGGTCAGCGTGGGGGAAACATCCGTCTGGATCATGCCGCAGATGCGCGTGAGCAACGGGGTGGTCTTCGTCATGGAGGAAGGGAGAATTTACTGGTCCAGACGCTTCATCAAGAACAACGACATCCTCAGGTTGGAGGATGACCGCCATGTGAAAAGATGGGTGCACCTTACCCCATCGAAGAGCATGAGATCCAAACCGGCGACGTCATTCTCACCTGTAAAGGCCGGAATCTCTTCTACCTATCATTCTAGGTGCCTGTCGGAATAAGGGCACCTCTTGGGCTGCTCGAAAATAACTGCATGCAAAACCTGCGAAATCTCAAGGAATGCGACGTGCATGGACGTGCGTACCACTCGTACCACCGACCGAGGATGAACAAAAGGAAGCCTCTGCGCGTCGCA
>CAYVUX010000335.1:2501-4756 GCA_964455075.1 uncultured Desulfobacteraceae bacterium
GGTGAAGCATCTTCCCTACCCAGAAGTGCCGGAATATGATATATGGACTCCATCACCACCGGAACCCAAAGGTGAAAAGAAGCCGCAAGAAGAATCCGTGGGAGGGGCAAGGTGAACGAAACAGATTTGAACTCCGCATCAGCGTCCAATTTTATCCGGAACATCGTCAACGAGGATAACAAGACGAACAAATACGGAGGAAGGGTCCACACCCGATTCCCTCCGGAGCCCAACGGGTACCTCCACATCGGCCACGCCAAGTCCATCTGCCTGAAGTTCGCTGGCTGGGGGCCGCCTGGGAAGACCGCCTTTTTTTTGCTTCGGACTACTTTGAAGAACTTTATGAATGCGCCGTCCGGTTGATCCAGGCGGACAAAGCATACGTTTGCGATCTCCCCGCGGATCAGATTCGTCAATACCGCGGCAGTTTAACGGAACCCGGCAAGGAGAGTCCGTACCGAAACCGGTCCGTGGAGGAAAATCTTGATTTGTTCCGGAGGATGCGTGCCGGGGAATTCCCGGACGGAACGCGGGTATTGCGGGCCAAGATCGACATGTCCTCGGCCAACCTGAATATGCGGGATCCGGTGATCTACCGCATCCTTCATGCGGAACACCACAGAACGGGGGATGCCTGGTGCATCTATCCCATGTACGACTTCACTCACTGCATTTCGGACTCCCTGGAAAGGATCACGCATTCCCTGTGCACCCTGGAGTTCGAGGACCACCGCCCGCTTTACGACTGGTTTCTCGATCAACTGGACCTCTATCATCCCCATCAGATCGAATTCGCAAGACTCAACCTCACCTACACCGTAATGAGCAAGCGCAAGCTTCTCACTTTGGTAAACGAGGGGCACGTCTCGGGATGGGACGATCCGCGAATGCCCACCATCATCGGCTTGCGGCGTCGCGGCTTCACCCCGGAGTCCGTTCGAAACTTCTGCGAACGGATCGGTGTCGCCAAGAGGGAAAGCACCGTGGATATGGCGCTCCTGGAGCACTGCCTCCGCGAGGACCTGAATCAAAAGGCTCCGCGTGTCATGGCGGTCTTGAAGCCGCTCCGCGTGGTCATTGAGAACTACCCCGACGGCCGGACGGAGGAACTGGAAGCCGTGAACAACCCTGAAGACCCGGATATGGGCACCCGCAAAGTCCCTTTCTCCAAAGTCCTCTACATTGAAAGAGACGACTTCCGGGAGGATCCGCCCAAAAAGTTCTTCCGGCTTTCTCCGGGACGGGAGGTAAGGCTCCGATACGCGTATTTTGTCCGATGCGAGAAGGTGATCAAGGACGAACGCACGGGAGAGATTGTCGAGCTCAGATGCACCTATGATCCCGCCACCAGGGGCGGCGGGGCCCCCGATGGACGAAAGGTCAAGGCCACCCTTCACTGGGTTTCGGCGGACCACTCCCTCAAGGCCGAGGTGCGCGTTTACGACAGGCTTTTTCTGTCGCCGAATCCCGGAGAGGAAAAGGATTCTCGCGACCTCAAGGCCGATCTGAATCCCGATTCCCTCGAGCAGATCTCCTCGTGCCGGGTCGAGCCCAGTCTCGCCGATGCCCGGCCCGGAGACCATTACCAGTTTGAGAGGCTCGGCTACTTCTGCCTCGACCCCATCGAAGCCTCCGAAAAACGGCTTATATTCAACAGGACGGTGGCCCTGAGAGATACGTGGGCCAGAATCGAAAAGGCCCGGAAAATGAAGAGCAAGCCCCGGCAGTGAGGGCGAGGAGTCCCTTGAAATGCCGGATTCCTGCGCCTTGTGGAGAAATAGAAAGGTTCGAAGCCGAAACCTTTGAAACGGCCGGCGGCCTCCTTGCCCAATCTGGTTTAAGGAGCCCACCGGGATAAGGGGTGAGAGGGGCCGAGCGGGGCCGCGTCGGCCTTCGATCGAATGCGGAAAGTTGCTGCATGGTAACCGGAACACGGACAGAAGGACGAGGGATGTTGCCGCGGGAGGTTCAGGAAGGAGAGGACCGCATGAGAGATTCCAAGGCAGTACTCGTGGTGGACAATGACAGCGCCTTTCTCGAATTCATGAGGGAACTGCTGACAGAAAAGGGCCATCGGGTAACCCTTGCGGACAACGGGCTCTCGGCGCTCTGCGCGCTGGAGGGCGCAGCGCCCGACGTGATCTTTTTGGATCTTGTCATGCCCCAGATCGACGGGATAAAGCTCTGCAGGCTGATACGCGCTAGCCCGAGTTTCCTACTTATTTCGAGCATAAAGGTATAACCCATTGAAAGTG
>CAYVUX010000336.1:0-4737 GCA_964455075.1 uncultured Desulfobacteraceae bacterium
TCTTCTCTTAAGAGCGGTGTCAGGCCAAAATCAGAATGCCACGATTTTTCATTCCTCTTCAAAGACATAAGGATGCAAAAACCGGATGAAGCATTTCTTTTGCCAACAATTAGGTATCCATTTTCCGGAAGAACCAAAATTAGGGTTTGGGGACGTTGAGCGTGGTCCGCCGTGCCGCTCAAGAAGCAGGTTGCAACCCTTTTTTGGGCTTGACAGGCGCCCGTTTCATAGCAGTGTTCATTTCCTGCGGGGGACCTGTGGATCCGCGGAGGGAATGGAATGCGAGAAGGAATTTCCGATCTAATTGAGATAGACCCAGTTCTCGAGCGTTCCGCTGTCCGGGAATTCTTCCTCCCCTTCACAGGCAAGGGGATCCGCGTCTCGTGCCTCCTTGGAAATAATGGCTTCATTTCGCGAGGTCATGCCACGGGCCTGATAAATTCGAAAAACCGATTCGGTCATCACATCAAAAAAAGAGACCAGCTTGTAGCCTCGGGGGGTATTCACGCCGGCGACCGTGTCCGCGAGGGTCCAATTCTCATACGGAGGAGTTGTCCCGAGAAACTGACCTGCAGAGACTGGGTCTCCTACGTCGAGCCGTTTGATGAGGTCGATGTGCATGGCAGCCATGTGAAACGCGGGGAAAGTCTTGGATTGAATACCGACGTTGGTCCCTTTCCAACCGACCTCGGGGTCCCATTCCTCGGTGGTGGCAATCACGGTCCCGTTCAAGGGCGAAAAAAATTTGATGCCGAGCCGATCGACTTTGTCCTTTGGGACATAATAGTGCTTCATGCTCCGGCAGGTCTCGAAATCATCCGAGTAATCATGCCCGGCACCGGAGCGGAACTTGGATACTTGGGAGATTTTGGAAAGCTCGATAACATTGGCTGTGGCAAAGCGGGGGATGCCGTTCTTGTCGACATCATAAGTGGGCCAGGGGGTTCGGTTGCCGGTGATGGTCCCTCCGTGATCCCCGGGGTCCATATCCCAAGTGCCGGAAAATGCCTGGACGCCGTTGGGAAAGGCCAAAAAAAGATTCAATGTGTCCGCCCTTTCGGACATGTCGGCCTTCAGGGTCATGGTATTTCCAGTGACGGTGCCTTCCCCTTTAAACAAGTAGTTCTTGCCTTCCAGACTGAAGGTGACACGGCTGCCGGACTGACGAAGCGTCAATTTCCAATTCGGTTGAACGCTCAGGGTGACATAATATTAACTGGAATAATCGACCGGATGTTTGCTGTCCAGAGAAGTGATCCAAAAGAAATACGAACCCAAGGTTCCTGTCGGCGTAACCAAAAGGGCGAAGTAATACGTGGCTGCGGGAAGCCGGGAGAGGGGAATTTCTCCCAAGAGAGTTGCATCTATGGGCCCGGTGACGTTGTGCTTCCACGGAACCACACCCACCTCCGAGTACGCCTTCCACCCTCTGGCCGAAGTCAAAACGAGCATATCGGCCATTAACCCGGGTACTGCCATACTCAAATAGACAGCCACTGAATCGGAAAACCGGTTCAGGCCGATTTGAAGATCGAGCATCTTCCCTCCGGTCGCACATGAGCCAAGCCCAATTGGATAGGAAGCGGAAGGAGTGCTGCCGCGTACCGGCGATGCAATGGGTGCATACGGGAACGCCTGCTGCGCGGAAGGCGGCGGCATCAATGCGGCGGCATCGCCCGAGCAAACCGCGCAGCTCAGGGCAACTGCCAGGGAAAAGAAAACGGATGCAAGAGAGCTTTTCATTTCCTTATTGGGGCAATAAAGTGGTCCTCGGGGGAATTCCCCGGGGGGTTCAAGAATCTCCGAAAAGCATTTCGGGTTGAGCTCCCGGGGGAAGCGATTGCGATTGCAACTCGCCCGCTTCCCCGGATGCGCCGAACAGAATAATAAACTGGTTTATATAAAATATACAATACTTTGAATTTACATATTATTTCATTTCAGATTGAACTTGTCTTGATCCTCCCCGCTGCCGTCCCGGCAACCTGGGCGCATTCATGTGGAGATTCCGGCCTTGGGCAATATAACGGTCTGGAGCACCACCCAACCGGCGATCACCAGTAGAAAAATCCATAGGCTCATTGGCAACATCCTCCATCGTCAAACATCAAACCGACTGGTGTATTCTCGAACGCCATTGATCGTCGTTGAAGGAGCCGGACACGCTTCCCAAAAGGAGGGATTTTCCGTCCGGCTCGTCGAATTTATACGACGGCACCCGGCCGACTGTTATCAGGCTCAAGAGAACCCTCCCCGGGGGGAGCAAGAACCCGCTCCCAGGCTCCCCGAGGTGCTTGAAGCGCCGCAGGAAAAGGACGAGAGGAGTCTCTCGGTCTCCTTGCCTTCGCACGAAGGACAATGAACTTCCTCTTCATCCTCCCGTCGAAAGCACAGATGCTCGAAAAGGCGTCCACAGCTTTTGCATCGAAATTCATAGATGGGCATCGTATTCTCCTTGATCTTATTTGGCGCGCTCTTCCTCCCGCAATTCATGATTTTCATTGCACGTTTGGAGGCAAATGTAAAGTTTCGGTTATATTCTGCAAAACGACTTTCATCAGGGCCTCCGGCATGGAACCGCCAACGGAAAAATTCGTCCCCGGTCGCCGAGAGCGGGCCCTTTGTTTCTCCAAGCCTTTGAATATTCAGAGCCGGATTCGCCCAAGAGGTTTCAAAGATTTTCCGTTTCACGCCTTGTCTCAATAATAATGTCCCTTTATCCAAATGCAATGCAAGATTCCCCCCATACGGGCCTGTATTCGGGCATGCCTCAGAAGCGGAATCCTGGGACCGGGGTTTCGCCGCGGGACCGACCGGCAAGGGCTGAAAAATGGAGGCTGATCATGAAACCGCGCTGGTTTCCATCCACGGAACCCCAATGGGGCACGGGCTAGGATCCGAGCAGCCCGGGGAGAAAAAGGCTCAGCGCCGGCCAATAGGTGATGATGAGGAGCGTGAACAGGAGCAGCAGGAGGAAGGGCAAAATGGCCTTGTAGAGCTGCACTACAGGACGGTCAAATCTTGCACTGGCGATGAAAAGGTTCAGGCCTACCGGGGGCGTGTTGTAGCCGATTCCCAGGTTGGCCAGAAAGATGACGCCGAGGTGTACCGGGTTGATGTCGAAGCTGGAAGCCAGGGGCACGATGAGCGGCACCACGATCAAGATGGCGCTGAAGATGTCCATCATACAGCCCACGAGGATGAGAAAAACATTCAGCACGAGGAGGAACCCGATTTTGCTTTCCACCATCCCTTGCATGAAGTCCAGCGTTTTCATGGGGATGAAAGCGTCCACCAGGTAATTGGTGAAGGCAAGGGCGGATCCAAGGATGATCATGATCCCCCCGACCATTTTCGTGCTCTCGATCATGATGCGCGGTATGTCCCGTACCAAGGAGAGTTCTCTGAATACCAGCGCCTTGATCAGAAGCACGTACACTACGGTGAGGGCCGCCGCCTCCGTGGCCGTGGCCACCCCGGAGTATATGCCGGCGAGGATGAGCAAGGGGATGGGCAGTTCCCATGCCGCTTCCCGGAGCGCCGAGAGGAATTCCCCGAACGAGAAGGGCGGGCGGTCCAGTTTCCATTTCTTTCCCATATACACGGAAAAGAGGCAGGGAACCGCCACCATCAACATCCCCGGAAGAAGCCCCGCCACAAAGAGCTTCTCAATACTGGCGCCGGAAACGAAACCGTAAAGAATGATAGGGAGGCTGGGCGGGAAGTGGAGCCCCAGGCTCCCCGAGGTGGTCATGAGTCCCAGTGAGAAGTTCTCGCTGTAGCGCTCCGAGAGGAGCGCGGGGAAGAGAAGCCCGCCCAGGGCGATGATCGTGATGCCCGTCGCCCCGGTGATTGCAGTAAAAAAGGCGCAGGAGACCAGGGCCACGACACCGAATCCCCCGGGCATCCAACCGAGGAGGCTCTTGGAAAACCTTACCAGGCGCACGGATGTCCCCCCCTCGCTCAAAAGATACCCCGCGAAAGTGAAGAGGGGGATGGCCAGGAGAACCGGCGCGTTGGCCAGGCGAAAGATCTCAATGGGGATTGCGGTGAAATCTATGCCGCTTGAATACAGGCCCAGCATGGCAGCAGCCAGGATTCCTGCAAACAAGGGGAGGCCCAGGACGATGAGGACGACAAGAACGAGCGCGAGCACAGGGATCATGTTCTCTTCCTTTCACGGATCTCTGTCCAACGGCGGACCCCTCGGAGGAGGAAACGGAAGAGGATCAGCAGGAAGCCTATAGGCAGGATGACCTGTCCTATCCAGACCGGGATTTCCAGGAACATGCTCCCGCCGAAGGCCTTCTCCATGCTCACGTAGCTGAAACAGACCTTGACCATGATGCCGCAGATCAGGACGCACGCAATCGAAAGAGCCAGGTCGCGAAAAGGGAGCCATTTTTCGGAAAGGAGGGCGGAAAAAAGGTCAATCTTGATGTGATTGTTGTCGGAGGTGAGGAGCGAGGCCCCCAGAAAAGTGAGCCAAAGGACGAGGAGCCGGACAAGGGGTTCGGACCAGTCCAGGTGCCCCAGGAGCGCGTTGGCCCACTGAAGGTGGGCGTGCGTGTAGAGCCCCCGGAGGACCACGTGAAGGAAGGTGAAAACCGCCATCATCCACACGAAGGCGATAATCAGCCACCCCTCCAAACGCTGGAGCATCCGGTCGAAGGCGTAGATGCGGTTCATCAGGGGCACCTTTTTCGGACTAAGGGCTCACTCAAAAATAACTTCCCA
>CAYVUX010000337.1:0-3883 GCA_964455075.1 uncultured Desulfobacteraceae bacterium
GCCACAGGAATAGTGAACTATTTCGAGGACTTCACGATTGAGCGGCGGCCGAAGGTGGCCCGACGCTGAGATGGGAAAATGGGAAGTTATTTTTGCGTGAGCCCTTAGTCTGCTTTGTAAGGGGTACAACCAACACCGTGCGAAACCTGCTTCGATTAATGGAGTTCCTTTGGACGACCAGCATGGGTCGTCTGTGGGCGGGCTCAGATCCTGCGTCCGAGGAGAGGCTTCCCCAAAAAACATCCCCTTGGCAGATCACCATGATTCCCCCTCTTCTCTTACGGATCCGGCGTTAAGCATTTCCTCGGCAAGCTCTTGGTCGTAAAGGGATGCGTCGGGATCACTGCAAACTTCGTTATATCTTCTGGTAACTTCCTCATCCTCAAGCGATCTGAGTCTGTCTTCCAATTGTTCAACAATAAAGCGACTCCTTGACTTCCCTGCTTTCTCTGCCCATTTATCCAACCTCTTGAGGAAAGGAGGGGAAATAGTAATGGCGATTTTTTGTGTGGCCATAAAATAGACTCCATTATCATACTATGAATGCGCATGGAATATACGTCTGATGAGCAACCTTGTCAAGGGACTTCCCACTCCGCACTGTTTGGATCGCAGAACATCTATTGTTCCGATGCGCCTCTGTTTTGGAAAGTGCATTTCTTCCCGTTTTCATTTTGGAAAATGAGGTGCGTGGAATTGGGGCAGAGTAGTCTTTACATGCTTCGAAGTTGTAGGAGGTAAGCCGGCTTGCTAGGTTTCCAAAAGTTCCACGTTCCAGTACAGGTAGTCCCGCCAGGACTGGGGGACTTGCCCGAAACCGATGGTGATCTTCAGGGCGGGCAGCCAGGTGGGGCGGGTGGGTTCCCGGACGAGCTTCATTTTCGCCTCCTGAGGGGTACGTCCCCCTTTTCTCCTGTTGCAATCAACACAGCAGGTGACGATGTTCGTCCATTTGGTCTTGCCACCGCGGGATTTGGGGATGACATGATCGTAGGTCAGTTCTTCGGCAGGGAAGGACCCGCCGCAGTACTGGCATCGATACTTATCCCGGGAGTAGATATTCTGTCTGGAAAATTTGATGGGAGTTTTGGGCCTCTTGACAAGCCTGAGAAGCCGGATGACGGAGGGCAGTTTAATGGTAAAGCTCACGGAGTGGATTGCCCTTGTGTATTCCTCAAGCACCTCCACCTTGCCGAGCAAAAGCAGACTGATCGCTCGTTTCCAGTCAATAACCTTTAACGGTTCGTAGGTGATGTTTAGAAGGAGAACCTGCTCCATGATCTTGAGTTTGCTAAACGACCGTTTATGTTCCGCCCGCAAACGGGTATCGCCTTCCCCGATCAAACGGTAGTTGAAATCTAACCCAAATCAATACAAAATACAAGACTAAAATAAAGCACAGGAAAATCCATTTCCGCACCCGGCATTTTTGGGGTGGGGGAGGACGGGGGCCGCATTTCAAGGATTCAGGGGCATGATTCGTTGACAGACCAGCCCCCTTTCGTATATATGCAAGGACCGCCTTCGGGCAAAGGCATTTCAAAAAGCGAGGTTTTTGCCCGATCTGGTTGGTGAGCGCGGATATCCGTCTTCGAAAATACGGGGTGTATTTTGGTGGCCGGAATCATCACATGCATTGAGGCCCGTGCGGAACTTTGTTTCAAAGTCCCGGGTGCAATACAATCCGGAGAAAGCCGGCGCCTCCGGTCGGAGGAACAAAAATGACGGGCATTGCGTCTGTCGCCGGGGCGTATCTTCTGCTCAGCCTCGGGTTTGCATATATGATGCACCGGGTTCCCAGAAGGCCTGTGGAAGGGGCCCCGGACTGGGGTCGGTCCGTCCTTGACACCCGCATTCCGGCTCGAGACGGGGGTGAACTTGAAGTCTGGCGCGTGGAGCCCGAAGGGCGTTCCCGGGGCGTGGTGGTACTGGCGCACGGGTGGGGGAGGAACCGCGCCCGCATGCTTTCGAGGGCCAGAGTTTTCGGGGAGCAGGGCTTCACCACAATGCTCCACAGCGCCCGGGACCACGGGAGCTCAAGCCCGTACCGGTTCATGAATGCTGTTCGATTTGCCGAAGATATCGAGGCGGTGCTGGACTGGGTACGGGAACCGGTTCTCCTTTACGGCCATTCCGCAGGGGCGGCGGCGGCTGTCCTGGCCGCGCAACGCAATCCGGGGAAGGTGAACCTCTTGTTCCTGGAGGGCTGTTACCCCTTCACCCGACAGGCCCTGAGAAGTCTGTGCCGCAGTCCCAATCGCATTCTGGGGGCGTTCTTCGGCCCCATGGTGGTCCTGTGGATGGACGTCTTCTACGGGTTCCGATTGGACATGGTAAGTCCGGCCAGGTTGGCCCCGGCGTTGGATCTTCCCGTACTTATCATTCACGGGGAGGAGGACGAGAGCTTCCCCCTGGAGTATGCCTGGAGGCTCCGCGACAGTTTCCCGGCCGGTCGTGCGGAGTTTTTCGTGGGGAAAGGGGCGGACCACAGCAGTTCGAGCCTTACGCCGGAATATCCTGTCGCCATTCGGTCATTCATCGGCCGGCATGTCCCGGATTCCCCCCCTGATCGCTGACAGGGAATCCGGAATGTGACGTTGCGGACAGGGCCGCATCACCTCGGGCCCTTGGAGGAACAGGCCATGCCCGTCTCAAAGCCCAAAGTCGTTCTGGGGATCTATGGAAGCCCTCGAAAGGGCGGAAACACGGACCAACTGCTGGATCGGACGCTCGAAGGATCCCAGTCTGAAGGCGCCTTGACGCGCGCGATTTACGCCCGCAGGCTCAAAATATCCGGGTGCATCGAGTGCGGCGGATGCGACGAGACGGGCGAATGCGTGGTCAAGGACGATATGCAGGCGGTTTATGGCCTTTTGGAGGAGGCCGATGTCATTTTTCTTGCTTCTCCGGTGTTTTTTTACGGTCTGACCTCGCAGGTGAAGGCGCTGGTGGATCGCGCCCAGGCCATGTGGTCCAAGAGGATGCTCGAAAAGACGCCTGCGCAAAGAAAGCACTACGACGGGGGAGACGGCTACCTTATTGCAACAGGAGCCACCAAGGGAGCAAACCTTTTCGAAGGGGTGAAACTGGAGGCCAAATATTTCTTTGATGCCTTAGACATGAGCTTTCGGGGCGGGCTTTATTACAGAAAACTGGAGAAGCCTTCCGACCTGGCCGAGAGGCCCGAAGCTCTGGAAGAAGCGTTTTTATTGGGGCGGCGTGCCGTTTTGGACTCCCGGTGAGAGGCGGACCTGAGATGGGTCGCGCTCCTACAGGGGGTCAGGATGATTTCTGTAGGAGCGGCGCAAGCCGCGAATCATATTTTCCCGCCGGCGTGACGGGGTGATTCCCGGAGAGATCCCTTACTCCTGTCAAGACAATGGTTTTTTGTACGATCGGGTTTGTCTGCGCATAGTGGAGCGGGACCGCAAGGTGAGATGTTCGCGGGCAAGGCTACTCCTACCGGGGGTGGTGATTATGCCCAAGGGGGAAAGGCGTTTTCCACAGGGCTCCGGCTGGCGATCATGTTGCATCCCGGGCGCTGGTCCCGGAAAGGATGGCGCGGAGGTTGCTTTTGATCTTCTCCAATCCCGCCCGGCCGAAACCCGTGCCGCCGAACCTTTCGGCAAACGTGTCTTCCGTCATGGCCAGGAACTCCTCCGCTGAGGGAAGCACGGGGTTGAGCTTCTCTTCCCGACGGTTGAACGGACAGACTTCCTGACACGCGTCGCATCCGAAAAATTTTCTTCCCATGTGGGTTCCTGTTTCCGCATCGACGGGACGGGGATCTTCAATGGTCAAGTAGGAAAGGCAGCGGGAGGCGTCCAGGAGCCTGGCCCGGGCAAGGGCCCCGGTGGGGCAGGCATCCAGGCATCTTGTGCAA
>CAYVUX010000337.1:3893-4723 GCA_964455075.1 uncultured Desulfobacteraceae bacterium
CCGCAGCCGTCCTCCATGGTGTGCGCCGGGCCGCTTGGCAGCGGGGCCGTAGTGAGGATTTCCGCCAAAAAGAGGTAAGATCCGTGGCCGGGCACGATCAGCATGTTGTTTTTTCCAATGAATCCCAGGCCTGCCTTGTAGGCGTAGCTGCGCTCCATGACGGGCGCCGAGTCCACGCATACGCGGGTGCGGCTTCCGGGGAAGCGACCTCTGAGATCCGCCGCCAGCTCTCCTGCAAGCCTCTTTATGCGACGGTGGTAGTCTTCGCGCCCGCTCTCCGTGTAGCGGGCCGCGGTGAATCCATCGGGGGTCGCCGGGATTTGCGAGGAATAGGGGTAACCCAGGGAAATGACGGTTCGACAGCCCCGAAGGAGCTTTTCGGGGTACTTTCGAATGTCCAGATTCCTTTCCATCCAGGACATCAGGCCGTGTCTTCCCTCCTCCACCCATTTTTGGAGGTAGTCGAAAAACAAGGGCGGTTCTGCAGGAGAAAACCCTGCAGCAACAAAACCCAGTTCCCCGGCCTTCTTTTTGAAAACGGAGACGGGGTCGAGGGGCGGCAATGAGTTCCTGTGAGGGTTTCGTCTCAAGGGTTGACAGTCTCGCAAAAAGTCCTCTGAGCGTCACGCCGGCCTGTCCCGACGAAGACGGGGCCTGTCCTGTGCTGTTCGCCGGGACTTGATAAGCCTGCCCCGTACTTGATACGGGGCCTGCCCCGTACTCGATACGGTGGCATCCAGACGTATTTGGAATTACTGGATTCCGGCGCGTGTCCCGGATCCGGGATTCGCCGGAATGACGAAAAAAGGAAAATCCAGACTTTCTACGAA
>CAYVUX010000338.1:0-4700 GCA_964455075.1 uncultured Desulfobacteraceae bacterium
GTGGTGTTGATCGGTGAGATCGGCGGGACCGCAGAAGAAGAAGCGGCCGCTTACATCCGGGAGGAATTCACCAAACCCGTGATCGCTTTTATCGCGGGACAAACGGCCCCTCCCGGAAGGCGAATGGGACACGCCGGGGCCATCATCTCCGGGGGCCAGGGGAAGGCCGAGGACAAGATCCGGGCGCTCGAAGGTTCGGGCATTGTCGTAGCCGGGAACTTAACCACGCTGGGGAAGACCGTTCTCGACGTGATGAGCAAAACCTGATCGGAGTCCACCCCGACTTCCCCTGCCCGGGAGCGAGGGACCTGCACCTTCCGGTGCTTTGCCCCCCCGCGAGGTCCGGCCGGAGCCAAGGAATCCTGCCCGGCCGGAAACGGGTTTGTCCAGCCTTCACCACGAGACCTTTTTAAAAGTCCCCGCTTCAGGCGGATCTTGAGGTCAAGGATTGCGAGGGCCCATTCGGGTCCCGGCTCACGGCCGCCTGGAACTGCCGTAACCCACAGTATGGCTTGACTCGGCCGGAGGCCGGTGTTACCTTTTGGCGGTGAAACAGGAATGCAAAACAAGTCCCCCGTCCTGGAGTACCGGCTTATGAACAAGATCCTCAGCATTACCAACCGGCTGGAAGACCAGAGGCGAAAACGCCAGATGGAGGCCTATCAGGATAAGGTGGAGACCATCAAAAGGGTCATCCACTGCTCCTGCTGCGCGTTTAAATGCGCCATGTGTGGTGAACACCTCGAAACAGGTGCAGAAGAGTGCCCTTCCTTGACCCCGGCCGGGTCCTTCACCATGTGTGAGCCCTGCCGAGCCGAATTTGAGGACTACTTGAGGGTGAACAGCGGGCAGGGAGAATCGGATCTTTTCTGGCACACCGAGGAATGGGTGGGGCTTTGGACGGCCTGGTTGGAATTCCAAAGGGCGATTAGAAAATTTCAGAAATCAGGGGCATTCAAACGTCTGGCCGGATGGTCGGAGATTTAGCCCCGTGCACATCCACAAATATCTTTTGGGCACTTGCGAGTTTCCATCTCATAAATGAATCCGCCTCAGGCGGAGCAGTTTAGAGATGGGAACCGGCCTCGAGAGAGCGGAGGGAGCTCCATGTTTGGAATCGGCATGCCGGAATTGATCATCATTCTGATCATCATTCTGATCATATTCGGGGCGGGGAAACTTCCGGAAATCGGGAGCGGCATTGGGAAAGGAATCCGGAATTTCAAGAAGGCCACACACGAAACCAAGGAAGAGCTGGAAGCCCCGGAGGAGGGCAAAAACGATGCGGCGGAGGACAAGAGCTGAGCATTTCTCTTTAGGAAAAAATGCCTCAGGCCCACCAGCGGTCGTTTAGAACGGGATTTCGTCGTCTTCGGTTCCGGGAAGGGGTTCGTCCTCCGGGAAACGATCATCCGCCGATTCTCCCTGTGTCTGCCTGCCTGCGGAATCAAGCATCTGCATATTCTGCGCTATGATCTCCGTAGTGTACCTTTTGTTGCCGTCCTTGTCTTCCCATGCCCGCGTCTGGAGCTTGCCCTCAATAAAGACCTGGCTCCCCTTACGAAGATACTCTCCGCAGATCTCGCCCAGCCTTCTCCATGCGACGATTCGATGCCATTCCGTGCGCTCCCGCTTCTCTCCGGTTTCCTTGTCTTTCCATTCGTCCGAAGTAGCCACGGGAAAATTGGCAACAGCCGCCCCGTTCGTTGTGTACCTCACTTCCGGATCCCTGCCCAGTCGTCCAATCACGATCACCCTGTTGACTCCTGCCATAGCCTCCCTCTTTTCAAAGTCCTCATTTGAAGTTGCCGCCCTGCCCGCGTAAGAGGTTTTCATTGCAGGCGCCTCCTGCGGCAGGGCTGTTTCGAGACGTTTGCCCTCTTGCCCGCCCAATGCCTCCCTTGCGGGACCGGGTGGGCGTTGTGCCCGGATCCTCTCGGCCGAAAGCATGTCTGCGCACTATAGCATACCGGATCGCTCAAAATCAAGGCGGTTTCCAAGGAATGGCACGGGTCGATTCCCTATTGACTCACGGCTCCCAAAGCATTAATCTCAATCCCAATCAATGGAAATGACGGACTATTTTCCAGAAAGCCGCAAAGCGGCCCCGCCAAGCCGCATCTCCCATGACTTCCGGGCGAAGGCCCGTGGGCCTCATGACCATGGATCATAAGAACAGAGGAAAGGAATGTTGAAAATCATCCCGCTGGGCGGTCTAGGAGAGATCGGGCTCAATATGATGGCCGTCACGGTTGATGACTACCTTCTTGTCATCGATGCGGGCCTGATGTTCCCTGAAGCGCACATGCCCGGTGTCGACCTGGTAATCCCCAACTTTCAGTTCCTGTGGGAGAACAGGGACAGGGTGCGAGCCTTGATCCTGACGCACGGGCACGAAGATCACATTGGAGCCGTCCCCTTTTTCTTGAGGGATTTTTCCGTCCCCATCTACGGCACCGGATTTACCCTGGGGCTGCTCAAGGAAAAGCTGCGAGAGCATGATCTGCCGGAACGACCGGAGTTTTGCCCCATTGAATCCGGTCAACGAAGCCGGTTGGGGCCTTTTGAGGTGGAGTACGTATCTGTAAATCACAGTATCGTGAACGGGGTGGGTCTCTCCATAGAAACCCCGGAAGGCAGGATCGTTCACTCCGGAGACTTCAAAATCGACCACACTCCCGTGGACGGGCAGTTCACCGATCTCGTCCGGTTCGCCCATTTCGGCCGGCAGGGAACCCTGGCTCTCCTTTCGGACTCCACCAACGCAGAGAAGGAAGGATTCACACTCAGCGAACGGGAGGTCAAAAAAACCCTGGAGGAGATCGTCCGAACCTGCGCCGGAAGAGTCATCGTCGCCGTCTTTGCCTCCAACATCTCGAGGATACAGCAAGTCATCCAGCTGGCGATCCAATTCGGCAGAAAAGTGCATTTCAGTGGAAAGAGCATGATCACGAACGTCCGAATCGCCAAGGAGCAGGGGTTTCTGCACATCCCGGAGGGAACGGAAATCACGGAACGGCAAATGGAGAAGTATCCGGTGGACAGAGTGGCCGTCATCACCACCGGAAGCCAGGGAGAACCCATGTCCGCCCTGACCAGGATAGCCCAGGGCCGGCACAAGACCGTCAAGATCGTAAAAGGCGACACAATTATCCTCTCGTCCCGCTTCATCCCGGGGAATGAACGGGCCATCACTTCCGTAATCAACAGCCTGTATCGAAAGGGCGCGAACGTCGTTTACGAGAAGGTTTCGGACATCCATACATCAGGGCACGCCAAGCGCGAGGAGCTCAAGCTCATGCTGAGCCTTGTCCATCCCAGGTATTTCGTGCCCATCCACGGAGAGTACAGGCACCTGGTGAAACACGCGCAGTTGGCGCTGGAAATGGGGATCCCTGAAGACCGGGTGCTTGTGGCGGAAAACGGCGCAGTCATCGTGTTTGACCACGGACAGGTGCGGCAGGAGCATCCCGTGTTCACCGGGCGGGTGCTCGTGGACGGCAAAGCGGTGGGAGACGTGGAGGAGCTTGTTCTCCGGGACAGAAGGAGGCTCGCCGGACACGGGCTGGTGATTATCCTGTTGGCTGTGGACGAAAAGACCGGGGAAACGCTGTACGGGCCGGAAATCCTTTCCCGGGGGTTTGTCTTTGAAAAACGAGAGGATCAAATCCTGGAGGATGCCAGAAATATTGTCATGGAAATTCTCGACGAGCTGGAACGGCCCTCCCCACTCGCTTCAACGGAGGTGGAAACGGACATGCAGAGGCGCTTGAAGCGGTTCTTCTACAAGGTCACGGAGAGAAATCCTCTTATCCTCCCGGTCATTATCCCGGTCTGAGGCCTCTCGCCGAGTTTTTTTCCGGGGAGGACTCGAGTTCACGAGGATTTTCTCTTCGAACCCTCCGTCTGTGCGAACCCTGTAACGACGGCGAGATCCTCCAGAAATGATTCTGAATCTCCTGTAGGAGCGGGCTTGCCTGCGAACCACCACTGTCCGGAGGATAGCAGCTTGACGCGAAAGAACGATTCCAAGAAAAAGCCCGAATCATCAGGTCCCCCTATCAGGAGGGAGATCCGGGGGCTCCTATTCCTCCTCTGCGCTGTGGTCCTGGGGGGGAGTCTTTTCACCTTTAGCCCTTCCGATCAGTTGTTCTGGAATGTGACCGGCTCGCTGGAGAAAGCGGAGAATCTTTTCGGCACTGTGGGAGCACATCTCGCGGGCGGGCTTTACTTTGTCTTTGGGTTCTCGGCGCTCTGGCTCTTTCTTTTTTTGGCGGCCGCAAGCCTTCTCTCGTTCCGGGGTCGCTCGCTGCGTTCTCCGGTAGGGAGCACATTGGCGGCCGTTGCCCTTCTGCTGTCTTCGTCCGGGCTTTTGTGCCTTCAGTTTCCCGAGCCCCTCCCCTTCCGGGGGGAACCGATGGTTGCGGGAGGTCTCGCGGGGCTTTTCCTGTCCCAGCCCGTCACCGAGGTCCTCAACCGCATCGGTGCCTACACACTCTTTGTGGCGGTCTTCTTGATCAGCCTTATGGTTCTCACCCGTCTCAGCCTGGGGTGGCTGCTTTCGAGGATTTGGCTTTCCTCTGTAGCCACGGGGAGGACAATTCGGGATGCCACCCTGAAGAGGAAGGAGCGCAAACGGCGGGCGCGCAAAACCGTTTTGGCCAAACAGAAGCTCAAATCCAGACCGAAGGTGACCATTG
>CAYVUX010000339.1:0-4684 GCA_964455075.1 uncultured Desulfobacteraceae bacterium
CACCTGGGCGATGACAATATCGGCGGAGCGGGCCGCCGCCAGGGTGACGTCCACACTCACCCCGAGGCTCATCCATCCGAAGTCGTCACACTCCGAAACCTGGATGAGGGCCACGTGAATCGGCAACTGCCTGCTCTTGAAAAGCCGCGGCACCGCGGACAAATTGATGGGGGTGATGAACCTTTTGTTCCGGGAAAGGGCCCTGGGTTTGGCGGAACCCAGGTAAAAAGACCGCACGTTTAGACTTTGACATGCGGTATCGTCGGCCATCAGGGTGAGCGGCGCAGACTCCAGGCTGAGCACGCGCACGATCTCCAGATCCTTGAAGGTTCGGGACCTGCCGGCCAGCTCCCTGACCAGGACCTGCGGCTCCCCGCACGATGACCCGATGAAGATCCGTTGGCCCGAACGAATCATGCCGACCGCCTGCGCGGGGCTCTTCCGCTTCAAAAGATAATCGTCCGGCCAGTAGCTCCAGTCTTTCCCCTGTCCCATACCAGTGCGCTCCTTCGCATCATGCGCATCGGACGGTTGCACCCCTCTCTCCTCACAGGGCTCGCCCGCCTCGTGGCAAAAAAACCTCCACCTCCAGGCGCCGCGCTATTCCGCCCGCCCGCCGAAACGGGGTCCGCCCGCCCTCAAGACCGGGTCCCGTTCACTTGACGATCGCCTCCAGGAATTGGGCGATCTCTTTCGCGTGTTCCATCTCGGTGAAATCGGTGAAATCCACGAGCCCCAAAGACCCTCCATAGGTCTCGAAGACCTTCTCCGCCAATACCCGGTCTCGTCCAGAATCGGTGACCACCACCTGGGAGGAGAGCATGGTGTAGCATTTCGGACACGAGTGCGATGCGGTTGTCCCCGCATAGTACGCCTTGGTCTTCACAGTGACCGCAAGCGTTCCGTCATTGTCAGGGGGCCCTGCAAGCAGTCCTTTCCCGGTCAACTGCTTATCCAATTCGAACCGGATCTTCGTCGGGATGTATTCCGCGGTATCGAAGCTTGCGGAATTCACTTCCAGATCCCCATAGAGCTTGCCCGAAGCTCGCACGTCAACCGCCGGCGGCGGAGAAACCTTCTCCGCCCGGCTTCCACAACCCCACCCGCCCACCGCCAGGGAAGTCGCGAGGGCGACCAGGAACCAATGAAGTCGCTTTCGGGTTTTCATCTTATCCCCCTTTCTTGTTAGCACACCAAAGTGCACGATTCGCCTGCACTCAGCCCCGGGAGAAACCCATAGTGTCCGGAAGGGTCCTCGCACTCACCACTGCACTACGGCATCCCCCCCACCGCCCAAGTCTGCTCGGCGGCCTCGTCTGCAGTCGCGAGCCAACGCCGGGAATTTCTCTCTCACCTCACATTCCCGAGCTCAGCCCTTTACAATACATCTTGAGAACTCTTTTCCACCCTCATATTATAAGGTCGATGAAAGGCTCAGGCAATCAGGAACGAGGGCCGGATTATAAGAAAGACGCTTTTGCACCGCAAAGGACAATTTTGTTGGAAATTACGCTATTGCGCGACAAAATTGTATTTCCCGTTTGTTGGTTTCCGGGCTGCACCCCGGCCCAAGCCCCTGGAAACAGGTCCTTTTCCAGAAATGGGGATTGCTGGCACCAAGATTGCATTTTGTGTTTTCGAAAACAGGCAGGATTTCCAAACCCATCAAAAACAGAGTTGCTGGAGGGAAGAAAATGAATTGCCGGACCCCCGAAGATGTGAAGCGAGTTGTAAAGGAAATGGATATCAGTTTCATTCAGTTCTGGTTCACGGATGTCCTGGGCTACTTGAAGAGTTTTGCCATCACGCCGTCCGAACTGGAGGAGGGACTGACCGAGGGCATGGGCTTTGACGGATCTTCCATTGAGGGCTTTGCGCGGATTCAGGAGAGCGACATGATCGCCAAACCCGATCCCGTCACGTTCCAGCTCGTTCCCTGGCGAAGCGGAGAAAAGCCCGTGGCCAGGATGTTCTGCGATGTGCTCAACCCCGATGGGACCCCCTATGAAGGCGATACCCGCTATGTGTTTAAGAGGCTTCTCGATAAAGTAGCCGAAAAGGGCTACACCTACTACCTTGGTCCCGAGCTGGAGTACTTCTACTTCAAGGAAGACACGGGTGTCGAGATCATTGACCGCGGAGGATATTTCGATTCAAGGCCAAGGGATCTGGGCGGCTCCCTGAGACGTGAAACCATTTTTGCGCTTCAATCCATGGGTATCCAGGTAGAATACAGCCACCACGAAGTGGCCCCCAGCCAGCACGAAATCGATCTCCGCTACGACGAGGGCCTCAAGATGGCGGACAAAACCATGACATACAGGATGGTGGTCAAGGAGATTGCCCGGGCCAACGGCGTGTATGCCACCTTTATGCCCAAGCCCATTTTCGGCGAAAACGGCAGCGGCATGCACGTGCACCAGTCGCTGTTCAAGGGGGACAAGAACGCGTTCTATGACCCGGACGACAAGTACAATTTGTCCCAGCTGGCAAAACACTATATCGCCGGGCTGATGCGCCACGCTCCCGAAATCACCGCCATTACCAATCAGTGGGTGAATTCCTACAAGCGTCTTGTTCCCGGGTACGAGGCCCCCGTGTATGTTTCCTGGGCCAGGAGAAACCGTTCGGCCATGATCCGGGTTCCCATGTACAAGCCCGGCAAGGAGAAGGCCACGCGCATCGAATTCCGGTCTCCAGATCCGTCGTGCAACCCCTACCTGGCATTTGCCGCGATGCTCGGAGCCGGTCTCGAAGGGATTGAAAAGAAATATGACTTGCCCGATCCCATCGAAGGAGATATCTTTGAGATGAATCCCGCAGAAAGAAAAGCCCACGGCATTACAGACCTTCCAGGGAACCTGTACGCAGCAACCCTGAAAGCCGAGGAGAGCGATCTCGTCAAGAAAACCCTGGGTGAGCACGTCTTCAACAAGTTCATCGAGAACAAGAAGATTGAGTGGGACGCCTACAGGACCCATGTGAGCAAGTTTGAGCTCGAGAAATACCTTCCGACGCTCTAGAGAGGCGCATGGGCCCATGCAGCAGCGCCGGCATGCTTGAGGCCGTCAAAGTTCGGACGCCCGGCATGCGAAATCCTGAGGAATGAGGCGTTCTTCTCCTCTGTACGCCGCAGCGACGATCATCCAGATCCCCGGGCGGAGGCGAAAGCGGGCCAAGCCCCTTCGGACAATAACACCCAAAACGCCGAGCATTTGAGGACAGCATGAAAGACAAAACCATGAGCATCATCGGACAGAGTTTATTCGGTTTTCAAGCCGCACTGAAACAGGCGGGGTCCAGTTTGGACGAATACCTGGACAAGTACTACCATCAGAAGTGGGTGGGTGATACCCTTTACTCGGCCATGGCCATACGGACCACGTTCGTCAACGCCATGCACAACTTCCTGGCCGAAGAAGGACTCTTCAACCTCGAAAGGGTTCAAATGAGCCCGGTGACGGATCCGCTGGCTCATGACGTGGAGCATGTTCCCAACATTCATTACAAGGGGCAGCTCTATGTGATGACTCACAGCATGATCTACTCCAAGTTCCTGGCCTGCCAGAACCCCAAGATAAAGGGAGTATATGTGGATTCGCCCAACATCCGGCTGGAGATCGAAAGCCCGGACCGCATCCAGAGAGGACGGTACCTGATTGATTTCAGCCAGATGGACGTGGAGGCGAGAAGAAACCGGGGCATTGATCTTGAGGCCTATCTCAAGGATTCCGAAAGGGTTCGAAAGGTCCTCGCTCAAGACATGGAAAAGGGCATGGACCTATTCGAACGACTGATCATCCATGCCATGACCCGGGTGCGGGAGAAAAACGAGGACGAGCTCAAATCTTTGGGCGTGGCCGTGGAAGTGCCCAAACAGCCGTTTCCCCGCTTCAGGGCCGACGAGGCCAAGAAGAAATACGGCCGCGGCTTCGAAACGAAACTGGGCGAGGAAATCAAGGAGACGTTTTTTTGGATTACCGGGCTCCTGAGGGAAAACTACGACTTGGTTTACCCCTACTTGCGACCCGAGGGGAAGGTCTCTCTCTCCGAAGTGACCTCGGACATGATCTACAACTATGACATCTGTGCAAAGAGCATCGTTCGGGACACAGGGAAACAGACACCGGCCCTGGAGATTCTCTCGGGCGCGGTCAGAGAATGGCTCTACGAAGCCATTGTCGAGAGGCTGTTCGACAACGGCATCATTCCGGCAAGACCGGTCATCTTTGAGGGCAATATCAAGAACCTGGACGAACTGGGCGGCTATGGACCCTTTCTGTTGATGGCTTCAAAAAAGGATGCCGACGGCCGTTCGCTCTTTCCGGAAACCTATGGGGGAGGCATTGGGGTGGAAAGAACGCTTTACGGGATCTGCAGGGGGCCTAAGCTCCAAAAGATCGATGACATCACCTGCTTTGGGAAAAACCCCGACAGCCATCAGATCTTCATGTTCTGACAGGGGTTCGTACCGGACCCCCTATCCTTTGAAAACCGCCCCGGCCGGGATCGAGCGACGCCCGGCCGGGCCCTTCGATATCGGCTGGTGCACCTCCAGCCGGGGATGCACACACCATGAAGAGCTCCGACCGCCAAAACGAAGATCCTGTGCAGCCGCGGCAGGGCCTTTATCGCAGACAATACGAGCACGACGCCTGCGGCGTGGGCTTTGTCGTCCACATTG
>CAYVUX010000340.1:0-4674 GCA_964455075.1 uncultured Desulfobacteraceae bacterium
TCGTCATCCCGGCCAAGTCCCGTGAAACGGGGCGCGAGCCGGGATCCAGAAGTTCTCGGTATGATGGCATTTTCCTGGATTCCGGATCTCTCTTTGCTTCGCGTCGTTCGTCCGGAATGACGTTGTTTTTGAATGGCGAACCTTTCTCGTTCCACGAAAGCAGGGGGAAAAGGAGGGCGGGCTGTGTTGAAGACCGGAATCACGGAGATGCTGGGGATCGAACACCCCATCATTGTGGGGACGATGATGCATTTGAGCCGGGCCGAGTTTACCGCCGCCGTTTCTGAAGCCGGGGCTCTGGGGATCCTCGCTTCGGCCAATTACCAGGACAGGGAATCCTTCCGCCGGGCCGTCCGGCGTATACGGCAGCGAACAAGCCGGCCTTTTGCGGTAAATCTTAACATGTTTCCGGCCAGGAAGAGAATGGACAATCATGTCTATATTGACGTGATCCTCGATGAGGGGGTCGCCATCGTAGAGACCTCCGGCCACAAGGCGCCTGAGGAATATTTAGACCGTCTGAAGAAGGGCGGCGTCACGCTGATTCACAAGTGCGTCGGGGTGCGATATGCCAAGAAGGCGGAAAGCCTGGGCGTAGACGCGGTGACGGTGGTGGGCTATGAAAACGGCGGCGCCACGGGTCTGCTCGATATCACCGCCCTGTGTCTGGTTCCGAGGGTGGTGGACAGCGTAGACATTCCGGTGATTGCCGGGGGCGGCGTGTCAGACGGCAGGGGGCTGATGGCCATGCTTTCCCTGGGAGCGGAAGCGGTGATTCTGGGGACCCGGTTCCTGACCGCAGAGGAATGCCCGCTTCACGACCGGATCAAGGAGGCCCTCGTTGCATCATCCGAGCTCGACACCGTGCTGGTGATGCGGAGCGTGGGAAACACGCACCGTGTATGGAAGAACAAGGCCGCGGAGACCACGGCGGAGATGGAGTCCAGAGGCGCGTCACTCGAAGAGCTCATGGAGGTCGTCTCCGGGGACAAGGCCCGTGAGCTCTATTTTGGCGGCGATCCGGATGCGGGGCTCCTGGCCTGCGGCCAGGGGATAGGCCTGGTGAACCGGGTTCAACCGGTTGCGGAAATCGTCTCCCGGATCATGGAAGAGGCCGCGGAAGCCCGGAAGCGCATCGGAGCGCTGGGAAATGGGAGAGACTCCGGAGCGGTAACCGAATCGGATTGACCTCCGGTCACGGCGGGTATAAAAGGAAGTGTATTCCCGGCCCCGCCTTTCCCGGAGGATTCGACCGAAAACGGGCGCAGGAGCGAGTCCGTTGCCACAAGATTTCAAGAGGAGGTGCTCTGCGGCGGGATCTTTGAAAAATGCGCCGTTTTGCCTCCTTTCCCACCCTTAACCCTTTTGCTGAGGAGGCTGTCATGAGGAAGAGATCTTTTTGGCTGGGGATTTTTCTTGCCACCGTCTTTGTCTTCGGTTCCTGGACAACCGTCCTGTCGGCCGATACACCGGGGCTGACGGACGATGAAGTCGTTGTGGGCTGGACCACGCCTCTTTCCGGGCCGGCGGCGTTGTGGGGGGTGACCGCCCTCGGGGGAAAAGCGTGGGCCGACTACGTGAACGACCAGGGCGGCGTCCATGGACGAAAAATCACCGTAGAAATCAAGGACGACGGGTACAATCCTACCCGGGCCATCAGCAACCTGCAGGAGATGAAAGGCGATGTGTTCGCGGTTGTCGGCCTTCTGGGCACCGCCATCCTCAACGTCTCCAAGGACTTCTTCCCGGAGAACAAAATCCCCCTCGTCACCGCCTACGGAGACATAAGAATCTGGGCGAGGCAGCCGAAAGAGAAGCTGAGAAACGTCTTTATCAGCTACACGGACTATGAAGACGAGGCCGAATATATCACCAATTACGCAGTAGGAAAACTCGGCACGGAGTCGTTGTCGGTATTCTACCAGAATGACGACTACGGCAAGATGGCCCTTTCCGGCGTAAGGAAGGCCCTGGAGAGTCTCTCCGGAAAGGCCGAGCTGGCAGGGACTATCCCCTACGAAGTCACCGAAAGGGCGCTTGAGACCCATGCCCTGAGACTCAAGGATCTGGGGGCGGACACCCTCATCGTGTATGCGACCCCCACCCACGGTGCACTGATCACCAAAGCCATCGCCAAGGTCGGCTATCGGCCCAAGGTCCTCACCACGTTTACCCTGGGCGATCCCATCATGTACAAAATCGCCGGAGAAACATGGGAAGGGACCTACATTGCGCTCCCCGGAAATTCCGGACAGCCCGGATCCGACCCGGAGGCGGACCGGGTCGCCGAGATTCTCAGGAAATACAACCCGGACATCGCCGGGAAGGAATATCTGGCGCTTTTCGGCGCCACGTCCATGATGCACTTTGTGGAGGGGCTGAAAAATGCGGGGGAATCTCCCACGCAGGAGTTGCTGGTCAAGGGCATGGAGATGATCAAGGACTGGACGCCTGAAGGGATTGGCGCGCCGATCACCTACACACCGGAAAGGCATCACGGCGTGAACGCCTCGCGCATGGGACAGGCAAAGGGCGGCAAAGTAGTGGCCCTCGAGCCTTTCACGGTGTTCCAACCCCGTTTCTAAAGGCTTTTCGAAGTTGTGCCTTGCTGGAGGTTGTTGGGAAACCTGGAGATGCGGGTTTTCCGGCAGCCTCAGCGGACGGGCTGAACACGCTATTGGTTTCAGCCCATCGGAGGGTGTGGGCCGGTCAGCGACAACTCCTCTCCGAGCTCTGCCAACAGCTACGGTATTCGCGTGGACGGAATATGGCCCTACTTCGCATTTCGCGCCTTTCCATAAGTTTCGGCGGGATCCAGGCCCTCTCCGACATTGACCTGGACGTGGAACCCGAAGAAATCCTCACCTTGATCGGACCGAACGGATCGGGGAAGACGACCCTTTTCAATTGTGTCTCGGGGGTTTACCACCCCGACAGCGGAGAAGTGCTGTTCGAGGGGGAGCCCCTCTCCGGTCTCAGCCCGGACGCCGTTGCCCGGCGGGGTGTCGCGCGGACGTTTCAGAACGTGCGGCTCTTCCTGAACATGACCGTCCTGGACAACCTGCTTCTCGGGCGCCACATCCGGTTCAGGAAGAACGCCGCTGCGGCCGTGCTTCGCTTGAGGAAAGAGGAGATTCTGCAAAGGGAGGTGGTGGAGGAGATCATCGAGTTCCTGGATCTCCAGGCGTACAGGCAGCTCCGGGTCTCCGACTGCCCCTACGGCGTGCAGAAACGGGTGGAAATGGGCCGTGCCCTGGCTATGGAGCCCCGCCTGCTCTTGCTCGATGAACCCATTGCCGGGCTCACCTCCGAGGAGAAAGAGGAAACCGCCTACCGGGTGACGGAGATCAGGGGGAGGTACCGGACCGCCATCCTCCTGGTGGAACACGACCTGAGGATCGCTTCAAAGCTGGCCGACCGCATGGTGGCGCTGGACTATGGAAGAAAGATCGCCCAGGGAACTTCGGAAGAGGTGCAGAAGACCCCGGAAGTGATCAAGGCGTACCTGGGAGAGGATTAGCACGGAGGAGTCTGGTAAATCATGCCCCCGCTTCTCAAGATCGCCGGCATTGAGACCCTGTACCACGACAGGATATACGCCCTTCACGGCCTCTCTCTCCAGGTCGAAGAGAGAGAGGTGTTTGCGGTCCTGGGTCCGAACGGCGCGGGCAAAACCACCCTCCTCAAGACCATCGCGGGATTGCTCAAGGACCAGCCCAAGAAGGGCACCATAGAGTTCATGGGAAAGCGCATTCAGCGGCTTCCCCCGGAGCGCGTGTCGCGGCTGGGCATCGTGTATGTGCCGGAAGACCGCGGGCTCTTCCGGGAGCTCACGGTCAAGGAAAACCTGGATCTCGGCTGCTGGGGCAGAAGAGACAAGGGCATCCGGGACGATTTTGCCTTTGTGTACCGGCTCTTCCCCATACTCGAGAAGCGGACCAGGCAGCAGGCGGAGACACTTTCGGGCGGCGAGCAGCAGATGCTGGCCATGGCCCGTGCGATCCTCTGCAGGCCCAAGCTGCTCATGCTGGACGAACCCTCCCTCGGGCTGGCGCCCAGGGTGGCTTCCCAGGTTTATGAGGCTCTCTCCCGGATCGGAGAAGCGGGAACCACCATCCTCCTGGTGGAGCAAAATGCGAGGATGGCGCTCAAGATCGCCCACTTCGGATACATCATGGAGTCCGGGCGCATCGTGCTGGAGGGCTCTTCGGGGGAGCTGCGCGAGAACGAGGACGTACAGGAGCTTTATCTCGGAAGCGGCGGCAAGGACATCTCACCCAAGGGGTGGAGGCTTTACAAGAAAAGGAGGACCTGGTGAATTCCGGAGGTCCTGCAAGTTTCCCCGAGGTATTCTTTGCTCAGGCGGAGGCGCAGAAAGAGCGCGTGGCCATGAGGAGGAAGCAGTACGGCATCTGGAACCGGATTACCTGGGGAGAGTACGCCCGTATGGTTCGCGAAGCCGCGGCCGGCCTGCTGGCCATGGGGGTTGAACGCGGAGACAGGGTGGCCGTCCTGGGAGACAACCGGCCGGAATGGCTGGTCTGCCATATCGCGGCCATGAGCATCGGGGCGGTGACCTGCGGGGTTTACTCCACCTCCGCGGCCGATCAGGTGGCCTACGTGGTGGGGCACTCCGAGTCCGGGGTGCTATTTGTGGAAAACGAGGAGCAGGTG
>CAYVUX010000341.1:0-528 GCA_964455075.1 uncultured Desulfobacteraceae bacterium
CAAAATCAGTCAAAATACGCTAAAAAATGGCTTCAGAGCGGAAACATGGGTTAGGCGGACTGGATGCCCCCGTATCAAGTACGGGGCAGGCTTATCGGAGTCCGGCATGACGACTGTTACAGTTTACGGAGCTACCAGCCAAAACTTGTTCGGTTTTTGCAAAGGTCTCTTACCTTTATTGCTCTTCCAACCTTTGACCTATGATGACCGGCCCCGCTTTTATCCTCCGCTCAGCTTCTCCATGGTTCTCTCAGCCACATCCTTTCCAGGAAAATCACCCTCTTCGGCAAGTGCCAATTTTAAATGTTTTATGGCCTGTTCTTTGTCATTCAGTGCGTGATAGATCATTCCCAGGTGGTAGCTGACGACGGGAATCCGACGGCTCTCTTCGTCCATCCCCAGAAGAACACCCCGTGCCTTTTCAAATTCGCCCCGGCGGTAATACACCCACGCAGCGGTATCCATGATCTGGGCGCTGTCCTTGTGTTTCTGCAAAAGCGGCTTGATGATACGCTCTGCCTTTTTGAT
>CAYVUX010000341.1:538-4671 GCA_964455075.1 uncultured Desulfobacteraceae bacterium
CGGTTCTGCTTTGTTCTTCTATTAGATTGTTTCCCCCTGCAAATATATTGAGCTCTGCCTTTTTGATCCTTTCCTCGGTAGGGTCATATTCTGCGTAATAAAAGGCAAGATTATTACCCGCTACGGCCGAATCAGGCCTTTTGGCCAGTACTTCCTCATACATGGCGGCGGCCTTTTGGAGTTCCCCCTTTTCCTCGTACAGAATTCCGATGAGGGTCGCAAAACCCACGTTATCGGGGTCTTTGCGCAACAGCCCCTCATATTTGGCAATGGCCTCTTCAATGGACCCGGCGGATTGTTCCGCCAGGGCCAGGCCAAAAACAGCATCCTGGCTGCCCGGATTGAGGGCAAGTGCTCTGTCATAGCTCCGGATTGCCTGTTCATACTGTCCGTTCGCAGTATAAATGCGGCCCAGAAGCACCTGATAACGGTAATTGTCGGGCCTCTTTTGTGCCTGGGCTGCCGCCCTTTCGATCGCACTTTGGAGACCCTCTTCCCGTATCAGGATGCTCAACAGTTGAGAGAGGGCGGGTTCAAAATCAGGATCCTGGTCCAATGCCTTCTCAAAGAGGGTTCGGGCTGCATCAGGATTCTTTTCGGCCAGTTTCAGCAGTCCCTTCTTAAAGTAGGTATTGGTTTCGTTCGGTTCAAGCCCGGAGAGACGTTCAACATAGCTTCGAGCCGCGGGCAGGTCTCCTTGCCTTGCCGTCAGGTTCACGAGGATAGAAAGGGCCTTTTGGTTGTCCGGTTCAAATTCCAAGACCTTTTCCAAGACTTCTCTGGCAAGCTTCGGGTTTCCTTTTTTCGCGTAAATATCCGCCAGGGCAAATCGGGCCTCGATCACGGATGGCTTTTGTTCCAGGATTTGTTTGTAGGTCTGCTCGGCTAGCAGCGGCTCGTGGTTGCGGAGATGCGCCTTGGCAAGGTTCAACGCCGCCCCCAGGTTTCCAGGCTCTTCATTGAGCACATATCGGTAATCGGAAATCGCGGCCGTGTAGTCGCCTTGGGTTGCTTCAAGGTCCGCTTTCAGGGCGTGGGCTTTCACATCCCCGGGATTTTCATCCAATATCTTCTGGACCAGCCGAAGCGCTTCATCAAATTTTTTCTCCCTGAAATACACTTTGGCCTTCAGGAGCGTCGCGCTCAGAAAATCAGGGCCTGTTTCCACCCGGTCCCTGAAGCGATCCACCACCTGAAGCGCCTCGCTGTATTGCTTGTCGTCTAGAAGCCGGAGCGCCAGCATCTCATAAGGTGGATACCCGTCGGGATTGTGCTCTATGGCCTGCTCCAGCACCTCGATCATGGCCTCATTCTTTCCCTTTTCTCCCAGAAACCGGGCCAGTTCCAGGCGGTAGGACGGCTCACCGGGGTGAACCTCGATAAGTTGGTTGAAGATCTGTTCGACTTCCCGGTCCCGACCGGTGCGGGCGTAGAACCGGGCCAGCAAGACGTTGAACCGCTCATCCTCGGGGGCCTGATCCGCCAATTTTTTGTACTGGATTTCAGCCGCTTTTAGGTCCTCTCGCTGCTCGTAGATAGCCGCCAGCAGGAGTCGCGCTTGGACATTTTTGCTGTCCCGCTCCAGCAGGCTCAGCAGGATGCTGCAGGCGGCCTCCTCGTCCTTCCGGCCGGCATAAAATTGCGCCAGGATCATGTAGGGTTCGGGCATGCCGGGATTTTTCCGGATAAGGGATTTCAGGATCTCCTCTCCCTCCTCCGGCTTACCGGTCCTTAAAAGGCAGACGGCTTTCAAGACGAGCGCGTCTTCATTTGCAGGCTCCTCGGATAATACCAGGTCCGCCTTCTCCCGGGCATTTTCTGTCTGGTTTGTTGCGATAAAAATCCTGCCCAATTCGATCTGCGCCTCCAGCAGCCCGGGATCCAATTCCACGGCCTTGCTAAAGGCCTGAAAAGCCCTTTTCGGGTTATTGGTTTTCATTTCCACCCGGCCCAACATGTAATACCCGTCGGCAAACTCGGAATCGATCTGAAGGGTGTTTTTAAACTCAAGCCCGGCCTTCACATACTCCCCCTGTTCAAACAACGCCTTTCCCTTGTTGAAGAACTTCATTTTCTTCTCTTCAACATTCCCGCAGGCCCCCAGGGGCAGTATGAATAATATAATAAAAAGGCTTATCATAAATCTATCTGATTTTGCAAACATGTTCGCCCCCCTATGATAATTTACCATTTCCCCTATTATGGATCGCATTCCTTGCCTATTTTTTGGATTCCCTCGGTATTCGGCTCCTAAAGCGCCAAAAAACCCTTGAGGCTGACAATGGAAAACGCACAAATGGTAGCGACGGCCAACCATTTGTGGTTTCCCCGCAGTTCCCCCAAAAGTACATCATAGCTGAAAAAAAACACAATGATTTTGGCGGCAATCAACCCCATCTGAGTTCCACTCATCACAGTGCCCGGAATGTTCGGAACGATCAGTGCGAAAAAAAGAATCAGGACATCCATGGGGGTGATCCGAAAACCGCTCTTTCTTCTCGTAAATTTGATGGTGAGGATGGCGAGGAGGGCAATGGCCGCAAAAGAAACATTATAGATCTGTGCTAAAGGTATATCCTTCCACTCAAGCGAATTTCCGGAACTGAAATACACCACAAACGGAATAACAAGATAAAGCCCGATGCGCAGAGCAGGGTGCAGCCACTTCTTCGAAAAGATCAAGGTAAAAAGGAATATGAATACAACCCCCAGGATAAAAAAGGAAAAATAGCCGGGGATGTCGGTAGCCAAGAGGCAGGTCGCAAAAAGCAGCGCCGGCAGCGCCGTCTTCAACAACTTGAAAGAGTATATGATCAGGAGACTTTTTTCTCTGAGTACACTGAGTCTGCCTTTGATGCTTGCGTCGATAAACGAGATCCGTTTAAACTGCCAATGCGTATTTTCCGCCCAATAAAAGCCGGTCACAATAAGTCCGCTGAAGATGAGGTACCCCACCAGCAGCATCCATTCCGGATGAAATCGGAAGATAAAGGCCGAAAGGACAATAACGCCCTGAAGCAGATAAATAGCAGTGACGGATTCCGAATGATAGAGCCCCAGGCTCATGAGCTTATGATGAAAGTGGTTCTTATCCGCTACAAAGGGCGATTGTCCGTTGGCAATACGCTCCGTCATCACCGCCAATGTGTCCAGTATGGGAAAGCCCAATAGAATCAGCGGGAGAAGACGGCTCAAGGGGGTGTTTCCCTGGGTGAGGTGAATGGAAAGGGATACGGCGATTAACCCCAGAAACTGACTTCCCGCGTCCCCCATGAAAAGCCTGGCCGGGTAGGTATTAAACCTGAGAAACCCCACAATGGCACCCACCATAGCAAAGGCGGTAACCGCAATAGGCATGGCATCGGCCCGATATCCCAGGTATCCGATACAAACGAAAATGAGCAGGCATATGCCTCCGGCGAGCCCGTCAAGACCGTCGGAGAGATTGATGGCGTTGATCACCCCCACCATGACCAAAAGGGTCAGCGGAATAGAGACATAAAAGGGCAGGACCGTATCTTCCGGAAGCAGCCCGCCCAGGTGGGTGATCCGGACCCCTCCGTAAAGGATGATAATCAGAGCGGACAAGGTTTGGGCCGCCAGTTTCTGCTTGAAGTTCAGCCCCTTCATGTCATCCACCACGCCGAATCCCACTATGATCACCGTCGAGATGACCAGGGCGATCAGAAATTGATTCATCTGGGCCTGAAAGACGACCGGCAGAAACGCGCCGAGGACCATGGCCACTCCGCCGCTCCTGGGGATGGGTTTGCTGTGGATCTTGCGCGCGTCCGGCAGGTCCACGATGTTCATCCGGATCGCCAGCTTTCGGCTCATGGGGATCAGGGCCACAGTGATGAGAGTGGACAGCAGCAATGTGGTAAGAATGACCATTTAGGGCTTAGTGCTTCCCCCTTTGCTTTTCGCCTTTCGGCCCCAATCTGGGATTCTAGGCTGTATCGCTGTAAAAGACCGTCATTCCGGACGACCGACGCGAAGCAAGGGAGATCCGGAATTTAGGAAAAGGGCTTGATACCGTGAATTTCTGGATCCCGCCTCGCTCGCCGTTTCACGGGACTCACGGTGATTTTGTTCTTGTTCATATGGATAATTTTATCGATTAGTTGCAGAAA
>CAYVUX010000342.1:0-1196 GCA_964455075.1 uncultured Desulfobacteraceae bacterium
GCCCGGGAGTTCAAGAAGCGGGTGGACGGACACACCGCCGGAGCCCGGTATGACCGGCTGGCGGCTCTGGCCTGGATGGGCGTGGATTCATGCCATGAGAGCATCCGGGGGCAGGAGGCATTGGACAAGCTGCGGCTCGGGTTCTCTGTGATGCTTCGGGAAAGCTCCCTGAGGCAGGATCTGAGGCGGCTTCTTAAGGCGATCAAGGAGGCAGGCGTGCTGACAGACCGGGTGATGCTCACCACCGACTCTTCGTCTCCGTCTTTTTATGACGCCGTCGGCATCAATGAAAGGTTGATCACCATTGCTTTGGAGGAAGGAATCGAACCCGTCGAGGCATACCGCATGTGCACCCTCAATCCCGCCTGCTACTTCGGGATGGACCACGAAATCGGGGGAATCGCGCCCGGCCGGTTCGCCGACATCCTCATCCTCCGAGACCTTTATCGCCCGCTTCCGGAGACGGTGATTTCCAAAGGCCGGGTTGTGGCGGAAAAGGGACGGCTGTTATCCCCGTTCCCTGAGGTTCCGTGGAGGTCTCTCTTTTCCCCTTCCCATCTCGAGGAGGAGAGCTGGCACGCGGAGCCGGACTGGTTCGCCATTTCCGGCAAAGGGCCCAGTGTGCGGTTCCCGATCATCGATCTCGTGAAACCGGTTATCACCCGGACCGCCTGGATGGATTTGCCGGTCAAGGCAGGCCGGGTGGAGCTGGGAAACCGTAACGGACTTTCCTGGATCTCCGTGCTGGATCGGCACGGGTCCTGGGTTTCGAACGGAGTTCTTCGAGGCTTCGCCGGATCCCTGGACGGGTTCGCCTCCTCGTTCAACACGGCCGTACAGATCCTTGCCATGGGAAGAAATCGAGAGGCCCTTGCCGCGGCAGTCAATAGGGTGAGGCGAATCAACGGGGGCATAGTCGCGGTCCAGGACGGAGTCGTCCAATTCGAGCTTCCCCTCCCCCTGGGGGGCGTGATGTCGGATCAGCCGATGAAAATGCTGGCCGAAAAGGACCGGGAACTGCTTCGGTTTCTCTCTTCTCACGGGTACCCGTTTCAGGATCCCCTCTACACGCTGGTTTTCCTTCCCAATGATTTTCTCCCGGACACCCGGATTAATTACCAGGGCGTGGTGGACATCAAGACCGGCGAGGTCCTCTGGCCCAGACGAGACCTGTGAGCGGAAATGGGTGACGGGAT
>CAYVUX010000342.1:1206-4656 GCA_964455075.1 uncultured Desulfobacteraceae bacterium
GGATCATCCGTCGCGGATGCCCGCAGGTGATCAATGCCCGGCGCACCCCTGCCGGGAAATGACTGCCTCTGATGTGCACCTCGGGCTCCCTCGAAAGTAGCGCAAGGTGGAGAGCACAGGATTGGGCTGTCTTGGCCGGTTCGCGGAGCGCCGTCTCACTTGCTGTACAGGCGAACACTACGATGGAGGATCCGTTCCGGCTTTCCGTTTTTTTCTGCAATGCCCACCATGCAGATCTCTTCGTCCATCACCCCAGGCCGCCGGAACCTGCCACAGGGTCGGTTTCGGCCGGCGCGTCATTGAAAAGCGTCGGGTATGCGTTTTTTGGGCCGGAAGAATAGGAACGTAGGGAAAACGATCATTTTGAGTGGAGCCCCCGCGCGCCTCTTCCGGGTCCCGATAATCCGCAAAAAATTTCGCCTCAAGGGTAAGTATCTGTGTTAACCTATATAGATGGGAGATGTGAGGCCTTATGAACCGGAAAAATGGACGGGCCTGCAGCAGGCTTCCGCCCGGCAGGCCGCGGCATGGAGGAGATTCGCGGGTAGTTCAAAAGAAAAAGACGACCTTCCGGTGGCTTCTTTTGTAAGGCACATGGGTACCAATCGATTCCTTGTCGGATCCATGTGAACGCATATGTGAAGAGAAACCCTCAACGTTGAAGCACAACGAAAGGAGAATCAAAAATGAAAATGAGCTCCAGAGCGATGTTTGTAGCTCTCGGTCTTTGCTTCGTGCTTCGGTTTTTCCATCACGGCCGTCAATGTCCATGGAGAAGAATATGTTGCCTTGCAGGGGCTGGAATCGCTCAAAACGGTCTTTGACGTCAGGACAGGCAGCCCCAAAAGCCTCGTTTCGTCTCTCAAACTGATACATCAGACTTTTCGAGACGAAAACATCAGGAGGGTTGCAGACAAACCGTCATTCGTAGTCGTCTTTATGGGTTCGGCGGTCAAACACGTGTCCAAGGATAGGGAGGGCATGCCTCCCAAGAAGCAAAAGCTTCTCGATGAAATCGCCGGCATCGTTTCCGAAATGTCAAAGGATGGGATAGGTTTTGAGATCTGCCTGTTTGCAGCCCGTGCTTTCGGTACGGACCCTGCGTCCATACTCCCGGAGATTCAGCGGGTGGAAAACGGCTGGATATCGTCAATCAGGTACCAGACCAAAGGCTATTCTTTGATTCCAGTCTTCTAGGATTTCCGCATTATTTCAGGGCGTGCCTCGATTTCGAATGGATCAAGCTTCAATCTCACTGGAAAGGAACAAAACCCATGGCGTCGGGAAAGGATGTTCTTTCGCTGGAGGAAGTAGTAGAGATCGCAGAAAGGGGCGATATCGATATCCTTATGGAATACTTCCACGAGATCAATCCGGCAGAGGCCTCGCGAACCCTGTCCCGCTTGGGAGCCTCAGCTCGCACCCAGATCCTTTACTGCTTGGGCCACGAAGAGGCGGCAAAGCTGGTCGGAGAGACATCGGATACCCAGGCGGCGGAGATCATCAACCAACTCTCGCCGGAGCATGCCGCGGAAATACTGAGCAATTTGCCCGGCAACAGGCAGGCGGACCTGCTTGGAAGTCTGGGTCCGGAGGGAATCGAGCCTATCCTGCGGAAGATGGAACCCGAAGTTGCCCGCCGGGCGAGGCAACTGGTCCAATATCCGCCGGACACGGCGGGCGGGTTGATGACCACGGAATTTCTGTCCTATGGCGAAAACCTGCGGGTCAAGGATGTGATCGCCGATTTCCAGGAGCATGCCGAGGAGTATTCCGATTATGAGGTCCAGTATGCCTATGTGACATCTAAGGGCCTGGGGCTTACCGGAGTTTTGAGACTTCGTGATCTCCTCCTGGCACGGAGCACGACGCGAATTTCGGAAATCATGGTTCAAAACCCGCAGCACGTCCAGGCGTACACGCCCCTTGACGTCCTTTCGGAGTTTTTTGACCGCTACAAGTTTATCGGGGTCCCGGTGACGGACGAAAAGGGCGCTCTTCTTGGGGTGGTGCACAGGCACCAGGTGGAAGAGGCGCTTGCAGATCGCTCCGGCAATGATTACTTGAAATCTCAGGGAATCGTGGGCGGCGAAGAATTTCGAACCATGCCGCTTTTTAGACGGTCTTCGAGACGCCTTTCCTGGCTCAGCATCAACATTGTTCTGAACATCATTGCCGCAAGCATCATCGCCGTTTATCAAGACACGCTCTCACAGGTCATTGCGTTGGCGGTCTTTCTTCCCATTATTTCCGATATGAGCGGTTGTTCCGGGAATCAGGCGGTGGCGGTGAGCATGCGCGAGCTGAGCCTGGGGCTTGTAAGGCCTGTCGAAGTGCTTCGGGTCTGGCTGAAAGAGATCTCGATAGGCGCCATCAACGGGGCGGTCCTCGGGGCGCTTCTGGCGGCATCGGCGTGGCTCTGGAAGGGCAACCCCTATCTTGGTCTCGTGGTGGGAAGCGCCATGGCGGCCAACACCATGGTGGCTGTCTCGGTGGGAGGGACCGTGCCCCTGCTTCTCAAAAAGTTCAAATTTGATCCCGCCCTCGCGTCGGGACCCATCCTTACCACGGTGACGGACATGGCCGGATTTTTCTTCGTGCTGAGCTTTGCCACGGTCATGCTCTCGAAGCTGAGCGGGCTCTAATCGAAACGATGAAGACCGAAGTCTCTGCCGGGAAGGACGACACCGGCGGTTACGCCCGTTACCCGGGCCCGGACGGGGGGCGCCTCGAAGGGGGGAGGAGATCGTGAGCGTCGCCCCCCGCTTTAATGGATGAGCTTCAGCTTGCAGGTCTTGCGAAAATGATGCCCGTAAATCGTGAGCGTTATGGCGACGGGCAGCAGCTGGGGGCGGCGGAACAGCGTCCAGGCCAGAAGCCCCCAGTAGTGAAATCGCTCTTTGCCGAGAACCCCCAGTCGAAACCCGGAATTGAACAAAGCCAGCAGCCGGTGCAAGTCCAATGAGGACCTCACCTTGGGAACTTTATACTCCCTGAGGAAAGTCCTCACCCGCCGATAGTAGTGCTTGGGCGAATAAATGTAGCGGAGGATATTCCGGTAGCCCTCCTGCAGCAGGTCAAGGCCCATGCGCGGAACGAGGTTCGTTGTCCCGTCGGTGTCCCCGGACATGGGACCGAGAAGACGCCCTTCTTTTTTCATGCGTTCGTAAAGCCGCGTACCCGGGGGGGCCTGAAGCAATCCAACCATTGCGGTTGCGATGCCGCTGTTTTGTATGAAATCGATTTGGCGCTGAAAAATCGAGGGGGTGTCACTGTCAAAGCCCACAATGAATCCTCCCTGGACCTGCAGGCCGGTTCGCTGGATGCATTTTACGCTTTGGACCAGATCGCGGTTTCTGTTCTGCCTTTTGTTGCATTCGGCGAGGCCTTCCTCTTCCGGGGTTTCAATGCCGATAAACACCGCATCGAATCCGGCCTCCACCATCATCT
>CAYVUX010000343.1:0-4195 GCA_964455075.1 uncultured Desulfobacteraceae bacterium
TGCCGCCTTATAGGGGGCCAAGACAAAGCCCCGTCCTTTGGGCGGGGATTATTTAAGCTCAAAGCAAAAATCGGTAAAAAACCATGTGGAAGCGGAAACAATATCAACGGATATGGGGGTGGAGGAATGAAGTTTTTCATTGACACGGCCAACGTGGAGGAGATCAGGAAAGCGAACGAGCTCGGCATGGTGGATGGGGTCACGACCAATCCCTCCCTGGCGGCGAAAGAGGGCCGGGAGTTCGAAGGGCTCATCAAGGAAATTTGCGGCATGGTGGACGGGCCGGTGAATGCGGAGGTGGTCAGCTTGGAGGCCCCGGAGATGATCGAAGAGGCCAGGAAACTGTCCAAGCTGGCCGACAACATCGTGGTGAAGGTCCCGCTCATCGAAGAGGGACTCAAGGCGGTGAGGGTCCTTTCCCTCGAAGGCATTGACACCAACGTGACTCTGTGCTTTTCTCCCGTGCAGGCACTCCTGGCGGCCAAGGCGGGCGCAGCCTATGTGAGCCCTTTTGTGGGCCGGCTGGATGATATCAGCTACAGGGGCATGGACCTTGTCGAGGAAATCAATACAATCTACGAAAACTACGGTTTTGAGACCGAGGTCATTGTGGCGAGCGTGAGGAACCCTGTCCACGTGCTCGAGGCGGCACTGATGGGTGCTGACATCGCCACCGTTCCCTACAAGGTGATTACCCAGCTGATTAAGCACCCCTTGACGGACATCGGGCTGGAAAAGTTTCTGGCGGACTGGAAAAAACTGGAATCGTAGAGCGGTGCCCCCTGCCACGCCGGCCGGAGAACATGATTCGCGGCTGAAGCCGCTCCCACAGAAATCCTTCCAACCTTCCTGTAGGAGCGGGCTTGCCCGCGAACCATTCGGGAAACCCTCCCGACAGAGGGAAAAGCGGAGTCTCCGGGGATTTGCGCAGGGGGCAGTACCTACTCCGACACCCGGCCGGAATTCATGATTCGCGGCTTGCGCCGCTCCTACAGAAATACGTCCGCTTCGCCTGCAGGAGCGGGCTTGCCCGCGAAATTCTCAACTCACGGTCGGGCGAATCCTCCCACTCGGGGACAGCGTGTCCCGACAGGGGAGGAATGAAGAAACCGGGGACCCGCCCGAAGAGTGGAGACTGGGCACGCTTTAGCGTGCGAAGAAACCGGGGAAGAAAAGGCACCCTATACGGATGGAAATCAGGATATGCGCTGCTTGCTTGGGGTAGTTGGGTCGGTTCTGATCCTGACATCAATGCTTGCGGTCCCGGGGGTGGCCGCCGCCGATGTTTACCGCTACAAGGATGAAAACGGCGTCTGGCATTTCACCAATGTGAACACCGACCGTCGGTACCGCCTTTACCTCAAGACAACAAGGGGAAGCCCTTCGGCGTACATCAAAGAGTTCGACGGCATTATCCGAAAGGCATCCGAGCGGTTTGGCGTGGAGCCCTCGCTAATCAAGGCGATCATCAAGGCGGAATCCGATTTCGACCAAAACGCCGTGTCCCACAAAGGGGCGCAGGGCTTGATGCAGTTGATGCCTCCCACTGCGGAGGAGCTTTCCGTGAACAATCCCTTTGACGCGAAGGAAAACATCATAGGGGGTACCCGTTACCTGAGAAGTCTCCTGGAGCGTTTCGACCACAACATGAGCCTCGCGGTGGCCGCATACAATGCGGGACCGAATCGGGTGGAAGCCCACAACGGCATTCCCCCCATTCAGGAAACCCAGACCTTTGTAAGAAGGGTCCTGCAATACTACCAAGACTACCAGGCCCACGGCGGGAAGGCTCCTTGATGCTTGGAGGAGCATGCCTTCGGGGCTGTCCCCCGGCCCCCGGGGATTTTTCATTGACAAGCAACTTTTAAATTGTAGAATAATTATCAGAAGCTCCGGCACGGGCGGTGATGTGTTTCCGACTCACAAAAGGATGAGATGACATGCGGGAATAGCTCAGTTGGTAGAGCCCCACGTTGCCAACGTGGTTGTCGCGGGTTCAAGTCCCGTTTCCCGCTCCATATGAATAGAAAAGGCGGCATAGCCAAGTGGCTAAGGCAGCGGTCTGCAAAACCGTTATTCACCGGTTCGAATCCGGTTGCCGCCTCCATGAAATAAAAAGCGGTTGCAAGTGATTCCAAGAATCTGCAACCGTTTTTTTGTGCCTGAGCAATCATCACAGAACGTACGGAGAATCACAGGAAATCACCCTTTTCACGTTAAAGTACCACCACATTTAGCACCATATATTCAGAATGATTCATTAGTTTCCATTCGGAAATGGCCTTTTTCCGCAATCCCCCGTCTTCGTCGGGACAGGTCGGCGTCAAACGGCGGAGTTCCTTGTTCCCGTCCTGCGGACGGGATGCGTAACTCCTTGTTTTCCTTGATCTTGCGAAAAACCTCTCATTTATGAATTGGAAACTCCCGAGTGCCCAACAATGATTCATGGATGGGCACTAATTAGGTTGTCTGCGCTATGTTATTATGGCGAAAATCAGGTGGGTCGACTTCTCAGATTGCTTTGAGTTATTGTCCGAATTGTGGTATTCTAATAAAAAGTAAGGAAGTGGCATCCAAAGACAGAAAGGATGAGTATGTCTCTGGGAATAGCTTTTAAAGGTCCAGAAGGAATTGTATTGGCTGCCGACAGCAGGGTTACCCTTTCTGCGGAAATACAACATGGCCAAGAGAAACGATTGCTCCCATCCACATTCGATAATGCGACGAAATTATTGCAAATCGATAAACAAAGATTTGTTGGCGTTGTCACATATGGGATTGGAGCTATAGGTCAACAGACACCGAGAACAGCTCACAGTTTCTTGCCGGAATTCGAAGAGGTACTTTCGAAAAAGAAAGCGAGCTGGCTCAATGTGGAAGCTTTTGCAAAAGAAATCAGTGACTTTTTTGTCAAGCAATGGAAAGATCAAATGCCACCAGACTATTCAGGTCAGGATCTGGTTTTTCTGATAGGTGGTTTCGATCCTGGAGCACCTTATGGAAGAGTGTATAGGGTGGACATACCATCACATCCCCAGCCAATGGAACAAAACCCGGGCCAATTTGGTATCACATGGGGAGGGCAGTTGGAATATACAACAAGACTGATTAAGGGCTTTGATCCAAGGCTGACTGTTCTTGCTAAAGACTTTTTGAAGCTCACCGAAGAGCAACGGACTGCGTTAGAGCAACATCTGGAACAACACCTGTCTTCAAAAATTCCTTACCCTTTCCTGCCCCTGCAGGATTGTGTGGATTTATCAATTTTTTTAATTAGGACAACCATGGAGCTCCAAAACTGGATAATTGGTGTTCGTGGGGTTGGTGGTGCTATAGATGTCGCGACCATCACACGGACCGAAGGATTTCAACCAGTTCAAAAAAAGAGAATTGTTGGTCAGGTGGGGACAATCAAAACAAGGGGCTTGGAGGGTTAGAATGGAACCTCAAACTAATGGGGCAAACACGAAGGATTGGCTTGAGGCAATTAAAGAATATAAGATCAATGCATATATTGATAATTATATGCCGACGCAAAGTATGCATGGGGTATCAATTTCGACAGAGGGATTTTATGATGAAATGTTGAAAGTGTATGTGCAAGTTCCTGTACACCCTGCTGTGTTTTTAGAGCACGAGATTAAGATGGAGCTTGATGCTTGGGATATCCTCAGTGATGAAGCCTTGAGCGCTTTTGAATTAGAGATATAGCAACATGGAACGGGGTGATATTTTGGCTGTGGATCTTCCGGCCCCGGGATCCCGGCCGGGACGCGAGCAAGTAGGAAGAAGGCCTGGCATTGTTGTACAGGCCGAAGCTCAGAACGAAAAGCTCCCCACAATTATGATAGTTCCCTTTACCAGGAATCTAAGTGCATTGCGGTTCCCGCTAACTTTCCAGATTGATCCTTCTCCGCAAAACGGCCTCAACAGCCCGTCTGTGCTATTAGTTTTTCAGCTCAGGGCAATTGACAAGAAACGGCTGGGTAATGAGATTGGACGCTTGGAAGAGCATTATCTCCAGCAATTAAATGTCAAGATGCGAGAGTTGTTGGCTCTTTAGTAGATGTCAGCAAGGGGTTCGCTATGCCTTGGTACGCAATTCAAGTGGAAAAAAACACCTCGATTTTGCGTGAGACTTTCCTGGGGGACCAAGTTTTCGAACACTGTTTGTCAGAGCACTGAGGGCGTAGTC
>CAYVUX010000343.1:4205-4653 GCA_964455075.1 uncultured Desulfobacteraceae bacterium
CCCGAGAATGGGCCATAAGGAATTTTGTGCTCCGGCGGAAAATACCTTTCCGAAAGCCCGGAGGTCGTCCCATCTTTTTGCCGGACGAGATCTACGCCTGGATGCGAGAAGCGCCCGGCATTCGCCTTGAGGAAATCTAACATTTAGCCCCGCTTTGCTCGGACTCCCCACCCTTCGGGCGGGTTCCCGATTTGGGTTATCCCCTTCTTTATCGGGACCTGCCCCGATCCGAGATTCCAGACTGTGCGGCAATTCGTCATCCCGGCCAAGCCTTGTGAAGCGGGGTGCGAGCCGGGATCCAGAATTTCATGACATGAGGGAATCTTGCTGGATTCCGGATCTCACGTCGCTTCGCGTCGTTCGTCCGGAATGACGTTTTTTGTTATTCCGGGAAATGGGTACCTGTTTGATTCGGAATAGTTCTCAGAGATGCCCCCGTGACATCTTT
>CAYVUX010000344.1:0-4650 GCA_964455075.1 uncultured Desulfobacteraceae bacterium
GGGACACCGGTTTCGTTTTTCACCATGGTGGCCGAGACCTGAACGCCAAACAGGGTTCCGTCCTTTTTGACCGCAGTCATCTCACCCACCCAGCTCCCCTTGTCCCATAGCGTATGGACCAGATCTGTACCCGCTTCAGGCCTTTCCCAGAACGTTTCCATTTTTCTCCCCAGTACGGGAACCTCATTATCATATCCCCATATATTGAGAAAGGCCTG
Organism: uncultured Desulfobacteraceae bacterium; assembly: GCA_964455075.1. Taxonomy (GTDB): domain Bacteria; phylum Desulfobacterota; class DSM-4660; order Desulfatiglandales; family Desulfatiglandaceae; genus CAYVUX01. Next base: position 219 of record CAYVUX010000344.1, read on the forward strand.
GTTCACATAGGTCAGTCTCCCGTCAAGGTCTATAAATCCGATTCCGGATACGGAGGCGGCCAGGGCCGCATCCCGCATTCTCAAGGACGCCAGTTGTTCCTCCCGCTCAGTGACATCACGAACAAAGTTGAGCGTCGCCGGCCGCCCTTCCCACAGGGTTTCTACGGCGCTGACCTCGGCCCAAAGGAAGCTGCCGTCCTTTCTGAGGGGCCTGAGGGTATACACCGAGGGGACGTCCATCCCCTTTCTCCTGAGTCTGTTTCTTTGTGCAATCTTGACCCGGTCTTCCGGGTGGATGAGGTCGACGATGGGCGTCCCGATATACTCCTCTCCACGGTAGCCGGTGACCTCGAGGCACTTTTGATTGGCAAATCGCACATATCCGTCCTGCACCACCAGAATTCCATCATTGGAGTTCTCCACAATGGTTTCGTATTTGATCTGGGACTGGCGCAATTGATAGGTTTTCTCTTTATATGCATCCTCCAGTACCTGAAGGCGCTGTTCCAGTTCCTGTTTGACCAGGCGCTTCTTCAAAACGAGGTCACGCTTTTCCAAGGCCCTTTGGGTACAATGCTTCAGACCCTCGATATTGATGGGCTTGAGGAGGTAGTCATAGGCCCCGTTTTTTAAAATCATCTGATGCAGGCTCTCCAGATCCGCATGCCCGGTGACCACAACAACCTCGGTGGTGTCGTCGATTTCCTTGATCCGCTCAAGTGCCGCCAACCCGTCCATTTCCGGCATATTGATATCCAGTATGACCAGATCCAGGGGGGTGGTCTCTGCAGTACGAACAGCCTCTTGTCCGTTGGATGCCTCAAGGACCCGATAGTTCTTATTGCTCAATACTTTCTTGAACAGCTCCCGAACCGGCTGCTCGTCATCTGCTATCAAAATGGTTTTCCCGGGCATTTCCCTCACCCCGTATTGCTGCATCAATGTTACCCTGTTAGGCCGCTTTGATGAGAAGAGTACCAGCCTTTGCGGTCTAAAGTCAATTGAAGACCCCCCCAGCGAGCTGCAGGGAATCTCCCTTGACACACACCGAGGAGTGATTAGATTTGAACATGGTTGGGTCAATATGCAACAGAATGGACTAAAAAGCACCACGATAAGAGCGATTTTATGGACCTGACGGCGACACCGGTTACGCGGCATAACTGCGGTCACGTATTCAAGACATTGCGCCGGAAATTCGGCAGCATGTCCGTGGCCGAACTTGCACGGATACTCGGGGTGTCCCGAAGCACGGTAATGCGGATCGAGGCCGGACAGAGCCGACCCTCTGACGAGCTGTTAAACCGGTTGAAGGCCCTTCAGCTCATCGGGGTCTCCAGGTTCAGGAGACTGTCCGGGGAAGACCAGGCGCAATTTCGGGAGCTGATCAGAGAGGTCGGCGAAGACCCCGCTCTTTTTTCCGAAACCATTACCGACAAAATGGTCAAGGAGTTGACGCCGGCCGGAATTCTGTCGGGGCTGGGGGCCATTGCCGGGGCTTCGCTCAATCTCTCCACATCCATCATCACGTCCATCCCTGTCCTGTCCAGCCTGGCGGGGTATGGTCTTATCAAGGGGTTGCAGGCGGTTCTACAGGCCAATCGGTTGCACTGTACGGAAAACAACGGGCAATGGGACATCACCACAACATCATCCAAGGGCATCGGCCCCAAAAGGGAGGGGAAGAAAATGACAGAAAAAAGGGGAGACAAAGAAAACAACGGCGACGTGAGCTTTGATTTCGGGCTCGGGGGACTGTTTAAGGGCTTGGGAAATCTGATCGATTCCGCCACCAAGCTGGCTGAAAAAGGAGAGGAGATATCCAAGACCGGAGAAATCGACTTCAGCGGCTTAGACAAGATCAAGGGGCTCAAAGATCTAAAAGGGGTCTACGGGGTGCGGGTCAGCACCCTGGCGGACGGGAGACCATCGGTCCAGCCGTTCGGGAACATCAAGCGATCCCCCAAGGGGCCGGTGGTGGAGGAAGTCCGGGAGCCTATCGTGGATGTCTTCGAGGAGGATCGGCAAATTCAGATTGTCTCAGAGATGCCCGGTATTGAGGAAAAAGACATTGACCTGAACATCAACGGGGACATCCTCACCATCAGTGCAGCGAGTGAAAAGCGAAAATATCAAAAGGAAATCCTTTTGTCTAAATCGTGCCGGTCCGAGGACATGACGTGGGCCTATAAAAACGGGATCCTGGAGATCAAAATCATCCCCCATGCCTAATCGGGAACCAAGTTCGGCGCTTACCCGAACATGGCATTTCATCATCTTCATGACCAAGCCGCCCCAAATGGGGCGGCAATTCCACACATTCCGGCCTCCAATTGTCATCAAGAATCCCTTTCTCCTTGACAAAACACCCCATATTGCACCATAGAACCCTTCCACATGCACGAAACATCTTCTTGGCATATAAAATGCGTAGTTTCGTTACGGTCCGAGGAGAAAGGAGAACTCGTGAAAAAAATCCTGGTAGTGGATAATGACCAGATCATATTGACCTTCATGACCGACCTGCTTTCAAAAAAGGGGTATCAGGTCGTAACAGCATTGGACGGTCTTTCCGCGCTGGAACTCCTCAAGACCTACACCCCGGAGATCATCTTTATCGATCTGATCATGCCCCGTATCGACGGGAGGAAACTCTGCCGGCTCATCCGCGGCATGGAAAAATTCAGGGCGGTTCATCTCATTATTCTCTCTGCGACCGTTGCTGAAGAGCAATTGGACGTGGCCGAATTGGGGGCTGATGCCTGTATCGCCAAAGGGCCATTTCAAGAAATGGCGCACCATATTCTGGAGTTGGTCTCGAACCTGGAGTGTGCGGCTTCATCATATCAAGCCGGAGAAGTTCTCGGGATTGAAGCAGTGTCAGGCCGGAAAATAACTGCCGAACTTCTCTCTGTAAACAGGCATTTTGGTCGGATTTTAGATCAAATCAGCGAAGGCGTTTTGGAAATCACTTTTCAAGGACAGGTTGTCTTTGCCAACCGTGCGGCCCTTTTCCTCCTCGGTGTGAGAGAAGAAACCCTGCTGGGCACTACCTTTTCAAGCCTGTTTAAAGACACAGAGCGCCTGCGGATCCGAGACCTTATCCGTGCACCCGGCGATCCATCCAAGATTATTCCGGAGACAAATCCATTGAGATACACGGACACATGGCTATCATTCCGTGCCCTCCCAGTTCCGGACAGCGCTCAGACATTGCTGGTGGTGATGAATGATGTCACAAATATCGAGCGACAAAGGCAAGCCCTTTACCAGAGTAAAAACCGGTACCAGGCCCTCCGCCACGGGCTGGCGGCCACGGGTCATGAATTGAACCAAGCTGTGGCGATCCTATTGGATAACATTGAACACTTGGAATCCAGCGACCGCGACCCTGAAAAATTCAAACAACGCATCAGGGCCATAAAAAATGCGGGTAAACGGATCGTGGAAACCGTCAAAAAAGCCTTACTGGCTGATACGTCCACAGGCCGACACAACCAATGAAAACATCCCTTTGGAAAGAGCGGCGTATCCTATTCAAATCCCATGAGTACTTGAAAAAACAAGAGGCGCGCTTGAACAATCGTGCCCGCTGAGATAATCCTACGATATCATACTACCCACAGCAATATGATTCTTCTGATGGCTGGGTTACAAAATCGGTATAATGGTGATTTGGTGGAAAGGAAAACTATTCGAGCTGTGGCATGGCTTTTTCAATGATCAGACCGGAAAGTGCTGGCATACTGAAGTTTTTGGAAACCCTGTCGTTAATATATTCGAATGCGTTGACCCCCAGTTTCTTGGCGGTTTGGACAATGGTAAGGAAGGCATCTTTTGCGGTTGTTCCAGCCTCGGATATGGTGTGTAGGCTGACATCCTGCCTTCGTTTCTCAACTCTTGCCCCCAACTCTGAATCATTGTTATGCAATGGCAACCAGGGATATTTCAGAACCATCAATCCTTTTTGTTCCGGGTCTTTTCTATACGATCGTTTAATGCATCATAAATTGTTTGGGTGGAAAACAGTTCATCGAATTTGTTGGATAACTTTGCCGCTTTTTCAGGACTCGGATCATTTTTGTACTTCAAAAGATCTCCATAGAAATCCCAAAAACCCGTCTTGAAATCCTTGAGAACATCAACATTGCAGGGAACGATTGGATCCAAACGATTGTAGTGACGTCCCTCATGAATCCAGCAAAGGGCTAGTTCCGCAATAATCCTTTTAAATTGAGGCGCATCGTCGGCTAACAAAATCTTTACAACAGGAACAATTGCTTGTCGTTGATAGGCGGCTATGGCAGCGGCTTCCATAATCCGGGTCTTGGTATTTTTTCCTTTTCCGTTCTTAAAGACCTTTTTCAGTAGCCTTTGCATTTGGGTGCGGCTCTTTTAGAACGACCCTAAAAAGCAATAATAATAGTGAGTT
>CAYVUX010000345.1:0-4642 GCA_964455075.1 uncultured Desulfobacteraceae bacterium
GGGGCGGCGTGGGCGGCATCGGCGGCGGAGTGCTGGGAGCGATAACCGGGGGCTTCAGGAAGTCGCACATGGCCATTGACTTGCGGGTGATCGACACGCGAACTTCGCGGATCGTCGCTGCCACCAGTGTGGAAGGGGAGGCCACCGACGTCAATATGGGTGCGCTGGCGGGCGGATATGGCGGAAGCGGAGCTTTGGTGGGCGGCCTTTCGGGGTGGAAGAACACCCCTACGGAGAAAGCCCTCAGGATATGCATCAAGGAGGCCGTAAACTTTGTCGTCTCAAAAACCCCTCAGGAATACTACCATTATGGGGCCTCCGGGAGCAGATCCCCCTCCGTACCGGCCTCCAAGCCGGCTCCGGCCGTCCCAAAACCGGCTTCGGCGTCGTCCCCGGGAATCCAGCAGGTGCAGGTGATTCCATCTGCCCTGAATATGCGCAGCGGCCCGGGGACCAATTTTGCGGTGGTCACCGTCGTTCGCTCAGGGGATGATCTGGAGGTGCTCGAAGAACAAGGAGGATGGATTCGGGTGAAAACCGGGTCGGGTCACATAGGCTGGGTTGCGAGCAAGTACACCAAGTAGCAGTGAGAAGCGAGCACGGCTTCCTGCCGGGCTACGGTACACCACGCCGAAAAACGAGAGGAAAGCCGCGGCTTTCCTCTCGTCGTTTCCTGGGCTTGCCGGGATCGGGGGAAGGGAAGAACCCCATAGATCCGCGCTTCAGTCTTGTTTCTCTTCGGGCGATGAAAAGTCTTCATCTTGTATCAGGGCGTCGATTTCCTCGTTGGTGAGGGTCTCGTGCTCCAGCAATCCTTGAGCCACCTTGTCCAGTTTCTCCCGGTTGGCCATCAGCATCTCCTCGGCCTTGCTTTCCATGCTCACCGTGATTCGCCTGATCTCTTCATCAATCATCCTCGCCGTATGCTCACTGAAGTCTTTTTGCTCCGCGATTTCCCTGCCGAGAAAGGGATGCGGTTCGCCTTGCGAATAGGTTGTAGGTCCCAATTCCTCGCTCATTCCCCATTGGCAAACCATCATTCGTGCAAGGTGGGTGGCCTTTTTCAGGTCATCGGCCGCGCCCGAACTGATATCGTCAAAAGCAACTCGTTCCGCAGCCCGTCCGGCCAGAATAACGCCTATTCGGCTGAGGATGTAGGATTTTTTCAAATTTTGTCGTTCCTCTTCAGGGATCTGCTCCGTCGCGCCCAGGGAACGCCCTCTGGGGATAATCGTCACCTTTTCGAGGGGATCGGTGCCGGGAAGAAGCTTTGCCACGAGGGCGTGCCCGGCCTCATGATAGGCGATCCGGTTCTTCTCCTCGTCTTCAATGACGTCTTCCCGTTCGATCCCCATGAGGATCTTGTCCCGCCCCCTTTCGAAGTCTTCGGACTCCACTTTCTCGCTTCCCCTTCGGGCGGCCAGCAGAGCGGCCTCATTCACCAGATTCTTTAGATCCGCACCGGAAAAGCCGACCGTTCTGGATGCCACGGACTGAAGGTCCACATCTTTTCCCAGCGGAACATCTTTCGTGTGTACGGCGAGGATCTCGGCCCTGGCGCGCTTCCGGGGCAGTTCGATGGTGATCTGACGATCGAAGCGCCCCGGTCTCACCAAGGCCGGGTCCAACACATCCGGCCGGTTGGTGGCGGCCAGCACCACGACGGATTCATGGGGATCGAATCCATCCATCTCCGACAAGATCTGATTGAGCGTCTGCTCGCGTTCATCATGTCCTCCCCCCAGACCGGTCCCACGGACCCGTCCGATGGAGTCCAGTTCGTCGACGAAGATAATGGATGGTGCCGATTTTTTCGCATTCTTGAACATATCCCGCACCCGGGAGGCTCCGACTCCTACAAACATCTCAATGAACTCCGAGCCGCTGATGCTGAAAAAAGGAACGCCTGCTTCGCCGGCCGTGGCCCTCGCCATGAGGGTCTTCCCGGTCCCGGGCTGGCCGACCAGGAGGATCCCCCGGGGCAATTCTCCTCCGAGTTTGCTGTAGCGGGAGGGATTCTTCAGAAAATCCACCACCTCTTGGAGTTCCTTTTTCGTGTTGGACAACCCTGCAACGTCATCAAAACGCACACTGCTCATGGACTCGGTGTACAGTTTGGCTTTAGACTTGCCGAACCCGAACGGCCCGGCTCCGCCTCCCATCCTCTGCTGTAACCTCCTGCTCATGTAAACAAAGAAACCGATGATAAGGAGCCAGGGAAGGACGCTTGCGATGAGCGTCATAAACCAGGCGGGTTCATCTACCTCCGCCTTGACCGTTACCCCCTTTTCCTCCAGCAGATTCATGAGATCGCGGTCTTCAAAGGTCGGCCTTACCGTTTTGAACCGTTCGTACTGAGGCTGATTTTCCTTGTCGGTGGAAGAGCCCTTTGTCACGGGTTCTTTGAATTCCCCACGGATCTCATTGCCCTTCACGGTGATCTGGGCCACATTCCCTTGCTTTACCCGGCTCTTGAAATCCGAATAAGATATTTGGAGGACCTCGGAAGGACCGTACGCTCTAAAAAAGTAGGTCGCAACAATCCATATGAGAGCGATCCAGGCGAAAAGCCTCCAGTTCATCTTCGTTAGCTCTTGGTCGCCGTATTTCATTCCACGCTTCCTTTGATTGCAGGCAAACCTCGGCCGCGCATGGCATCTCATCCACTAAGAAGTAATAACTTTATAATTGTTAAACTTAATCGTCATAACTTTTTTGTCAAGGGCCTCCGTTCAAATCGCCTTGCGGGGGTGTCGTGTTTGCCTGCGAAAACGCCCTTTTTGTTAGAGTGCATGGGATTTGCGCCGCCTCACCGGGTACGGGGTGGAGAGACCCCCTCTCCGGTTGTTCGCGGGGAAATTCATGTTATCCTGAGGGTCCTGGGTCTTTACAGAAGCCCTGACTTCCATCCATGATGAATGAAACCATCGAGGTGGATCGCAGCACAGGGATAAAAAGCGGGCCTCGGGAACTCGCGTGTTCGATGGTCTGCAACGCGTTGAAATTTTGGCGCATCTCCCTTGACAACCTTCGAAAGAGGATTATTTAAAAACAAGGACGGGAGCCGGAGGTCCCGGCCCCGGGGCCTTGTTGAAATCATTACGAATATTCCACGATTACTGCGAATTTGTGCCCGTTCAACGATGGTTTTCGGGCGTGAGTTTCCAACCGAACGCGCAGAGCGTGGGAATCATCAAGATAGAGGAGGTGCTAGCCATGATGTTTCGAAGAATTGATTGGCCTACCGCGGATTGGACCAGCCCTTTTGCCGACCTGGAGCGCATGAGAAGGCAATTGGAAGAACTGTCCGGAAGCTTGAGTCGAGGCCCGTGGGGGTTGCGAGAACCTTGGGCCGGAGTCTATCCCCTGTTGAATGTCTCAGAGGACAAAGACAACTTTTATGTTCGAGCGGAACTCCCGGGAGTAAAAGCGGAAGATTTGGATATCTCCGTTACAGGAAAGAGTGTTTCCATCGGAGGTGAACGAAAAATACAGGCCGAAGACGAAAAAGCCAAGTATCACCGAAGAGAGCGTGAAGCAGGCCGTTTCAACCGCGTGGTCACTCTGCCTACGGACGTGGATGCATCCAAGGTGGAGGCTCATTGCGTGGACGGTGTTTTGTCGCTGGTGCTCCCGAAAGCAGAGGCTGCGAAGCCCAAACAGATCTCTGTAAAAACCGCATAATGGAAGATTATGCCACGAAGGGAGGGATACACAATGACGGATGCCGAAACCAAATCCCTACAAGCCAAAGAGAAGCAGGAACTGAAAACACCCGCAGAGCAGATGACGCCGGGCCCCGCCTTTACTCCGGCGGTGGATATTTTTGAGACGGAGCGGCAGATTACCGTGTTGGCGGATTTGCCCGGGGCCAAGTCAAAAGACCTGAACATCGATCTCGACAACAACGTCCTCACTATAAGTGCGGATGTGAAGGAGGAGAAAAATCCCGACGAGACGGTGCTGCTGAACGAGTACAGGACGGGACGTTACTTCAGACAATTTACCTTGTCCGAGGTCATTGATCAGGGAAAGATCGACGCCGGCCTCAAGGACGGTGTCCTGCGGTTGACGCTGCCGAAAGTAGAGGCGGCAAAGCCCAGAAAGATCTCTGTGAAAGCAGGTTAGCAGGTTGCGGCATGTGGAGATGGGGAAGCTGGGAAACTGTTCCTCCCGGCTGATTCCCCCTCCCCCCATGCCTATCCAGATGGAAAGGACGTGGATGCTTGATTGACCTATTTGCATAAAATCGGATCTGCCGAAACGGCCCGACCGGAGATAAAGAGGGGCCTGTATATTTTCGGGAGCATCATTGATGTCGAAAGACTACTATTGGATTCTGCGCGTCGACAGGGCGGCGGATGCAAGCCAGATCAAGGAAGCGTATCGCAGGATCGCGAAAGAGTCCCACCCTGACACGGCAGGGCCCGAAAAAAGCACAGAAAGATTCCTGGAAGTCAAGGAAGCCTACGAGACCCTTGTCGATAAGGAAAGACGCAGAAAATACGACGAAGAGCTTAGAAAAAGAGAAGCAAGCCCTGAGACTCGCCGCCGTCCCGTCGGCGGAGGGGGGGGACGCGATTTTCGCATGTCGGGTGAAGATCGGGGTTTTTCCTGGTTCGATGATATCTCCGACGGGCTC
>CAYVUX010000346.1:0-1054 GCA_964455075.1 uncultured Desulfobacteraceae bacterium
TTAGCCAGTCCCCATGACCCCACCCATAGGGTGGGGGTTTCTAAGTCGATCTAAAAAGTACACAAATTTCGGATGAACTGAAAGAGCTCTCCTCCTTGACCCGCTTTCAGACTTACGCTATTCTTCCCCATCTTCAAAGTTATCCCGTGCGGAAAATTTCCCTTCCTGAAGTTTGCTCGCGAGACTGAACTAGTTCGGTCGTTGTTTGCCGAGGAAGACCGCTTTTTGCATGCCCCTTTTTGAGGGGCATAGGGTGGCCCGTCTTTCCGCAACAGCGCAGAAGGAGTTTCGAAGACATGGATCTCATCCTGGTCATTGCCTATTTTGTGGTCATGCTCCTTGTGGGATGGAAAAGCCGGCACTTGTCCGCCGATGCATACTGGGTCGCGGAAAGAAGCTATCAGGGCGGACGCATCGCGGTCTCGCTGGTGGCCACGGTTTTCGGCGCCTCTTCCACCATGGGAATCATCGGCCTCGGATACTCCCGGGGGCTCACCGGGGCATGGTGGTCCCTGGTGGGCGGACTGGCCTTGATACCGTTCGGCTTCTTCCTGGCTTCCCGGGTTCGGGAGCTCAAGGTGTACACCCTGCCGGACATTCTGAAGAGAGCCTATGGCGACAGGGTGGCCGTTCCCGCAGGCCTGATGATCGCCGTGGCCTGGTGCGGGGTGGTTGCCGCACAGCTTGTGGCGGGAGGCCGCCTGATTGCGGGACTGTCTCCCCTGGACTTCCAGGCGTCGCTCGCGATCGTGGCCGTGGTATTCACGCTCTATACGTTCTGGGGAGGCCAGCTTTCCGTAATCAGAACCGACCTGTGGCAGCTTGTTCTCTTTGTCGGCGGCCTGGCCGTATCCCTGATCTTTCTGGCCCATTGGCTGCTGGATGCACCGGCCCTCTTCGAAAACGTGCCCCAGGACCACTGGCGATTTCCGGTTTCCAAGGGCTTCGGCTGGTACGAGGTCCTGGTATTTTACCCCCTCATCGTCGGGCTTCCCTTTTTGGTCGGTCCGGACATCTACTCCCGGGTGCTCTGTGCCCGGGACGGGGCGACGGC
>CAYVUX010000346.1:1064-3080 GCA_964455075.1 uncultured Desulfobacteraceae bacterium
CGGGGTGCGAAAAGGGCGTCCTTCCAGGCCGCAGCCGCCGTTATTCCGCTTTCCTTTGTCCTGGTCCTCTTCGGGCTGATGGCCAGGGCCGCATTTCCGGAAATCCCCGCCGAGTCCGCCTTGCCCAAGGTGCTCAACACCCTCATTCCCATAGGCCTGAGAGGACTTATTGTGGCCGGGTTTCTGGGCGCCATCATGTCTTCTGCGGATACGTGCCTGATCTCCGCCTCTACGATTCTCACGCTCAACGTGTTCGGGCCCCTTTATGGAAAGACCCGGCCTAAAGAACTCCGGATCACCCGGGTGACGGTGCTGTTTCTCGGCGCAGCGGCATGGATCATTGCAGGGAGCCAAAAGGGGATCATCTCATCTCTCCTCCTGGGCTACACCGTGTTCGTGGGTGGAGTGGTTTTCCCCACACTGGCGACATTTATCCAGGGAAAAATCCATGTGACTTCGGCGGGTGCCCTCTGGGCGATTGTCATCGGCGGCGGAACGGCCATCCTCGGCAAGATCCAAGGAGGAATCGGACTCCGGTTCCTCCTGACCGATTCCGGCCACCATTTCCTCCAAGGCATTCTAGGCGGCCATTATCCGAGCCTTCTGCCGATTCTCCTCTGCATAGGCGTCATGCTGCTCGTAAGCCGGTTCAGGTAGATTCTTCTCTCAATTAGAAAATCTTCCTCAGCTTATCGGGCAGAACTTGCCGCAATTCGTCATTCCCACCAAGTCCCTTAAAACACGGTGCGAGAGACTAAATCGCAGTTCGTCATCCCGGATCCCGGATCGGAGTCCGGGACAGGCCCCGATCCGGGATCCAGAAGTTCGCGACAAGATGGCGTTTTCCTGGATTCCGGATCTTCACTTGCTTCGCTTCGTTCGTCCGGAATGACGGTTTTTCGGATTACGAACACAGTCTGGCGAGCCGGGATCCATGAGACCTTTGAAAAACCCGAACAAGTTTCGGCTCCTGGGCCGTAAAGTTCCACAGTACCATGCCGGCCTGTCCCGACGAAGACGGGGCCTATCGCGTGCTGTTCGCAGGGACTTGATAAGGCTGTCCCGTACTGGATACGGGGCCTGCACCATACTCGATACGGTGGCATCCACTCCGCATAAGGATGGAAATGCCCTGGATTCCTGGGTCCCCCTTTTCCCTTTGCTGCTTTAGCAGCATGGGGTTTGCCCACAAGGAGAGTCGCTTGAGGGCAAGATATCCCGTCCATCCTTTCTATCAAGCGAGCAATGCGAGCGGGCGGTTTCACCTTCTCGCTCGTCCGGAATGACGTTCCTTTCGAATTGCGATACCGTCTCAATAGCAAGGATGGTTCGCGGGCAAGCCGCGAACGATCTTCTCGGGCCGGCATGACATGGGGTTCATGGGGGGGCTCCGTTCCCGCCGGCAAAACAAAGCATCTTTGCATGAGAGGATTTACACCCGAAAAGAGACTTGCGACCACAGGGTGAAGTGTTCGCGGGCAAGCCCGCTCCTACAAGGGGACCGGAAATTTCTCTGTAGGAGCGGCGCAAGCCGCGAACCATTTCCACGCCGGTGTTACCGGGTGGTTCATGGGAGACTCCGTTCCCGCCGACAACACAAAACGCCTTCGCGCGAACGCGTTTATAGCAGAATGCAGAAAAAAGACCGCAACTTGAAATGGTTCGCGGGCAAGCCCGCTCCTGCAAGAGGGGCGGAAAAGGTTTTGCGGAAACATTATCACAAGGGTTCAACGGCTGAGGCCTTTTATCAAAAACTCATACCGGGAGATGTCCGGGCCGGAGGAGGGAGAGTCGTGCACCTTCTCGAGAAATGTCACGCGGTCCTCCCGGTCAATGAAGAGAAGCGTCGAAGACCTCGTCCCGTAGACGGGGCTGGTGATGAAGATGGGGGAAAGAATCCTTTCCCAGTCCAAGCCCATCCCGGTGTCGGGCAGGTCCTCGTCGGGAGCGACGGTGCGGTCCTCGAGGAGTTCAAAGAAATGCGCCGGATCCGGACGGCTTTGCTTGAGGAGCGAC
>CAYVUX010000346.1:3090-4619 GCA_964455075.1 uncultured Desulfobacteraceae bacterium
GAACCCCTCGAGGCCGCGGTTGACCTTGGGCCACGGGCTGTTCAGCAGGTGGTTGCTCGCCCCGTGAAATCCGGGATTCAGGAAACGGACGGAGTTCCCCCGGTTGGAGTACCAGAAAAGCCTCTCGCCTTCCCCAACAATGAGGTTGAACCCGTTGTATTCCGCGGCGCGCGGCTTGAGAGCATCCAGATACTGCTCAGGGCCCTCCCTGCCCAGAAGGAATCGCGTCACCAGGTTTCCCCGCGACGGGGCCTTTGCCTTGCGGGTCGCCGGATCCCTGTAGTTCGTCACCGCCGCAAACCTTCCCGACGTGGTAACTCCCAGCCACGTGCCGCCACTTCGAAGGTCCCTTCCCGCCAGCATTTCCGGCGCTTCTTCCCAGAAACGTGCCCGCCTTGTCGGACGTTCGTAGTATTCGTCCCGATTGGCCGCAATCACCAGCTTGTAAACTGGATGTTGTTGAACGGCAATCAGGATCAGGCACATGGAAAGCCTTCGTCGGGCGTTTCTTCTGAAAAAGGAATGGTCAGATGGTAGACCCCGGAGTCGTGGACGGCCTGCATGGGGCCGCCCGAGGCGGACTCGAACACCTTCAGCATGGCCTTATTCGTGGCAAGCACATCGGCCTTGAATCCCTTGATGCCGCGATCCTTGGCGATTCTCATGAGCAGCCTGCAGAGAAACGTGCCGATTCCCTTCCCCTGGTAGGCCTCATCCACCACAAAGGCCACATCCGCATAGGGTTCATCCGGCAACAGCACGTAGCGCCCCTCCGCAACGATTCGACCTTCGCCGGGCTCACCCACGAGTCCTACGAGCGACAGGCGTTTCCTGTAGTCCACGTTCACGTATTCCTGCATCTTTGCGTGAGGCATGGTCTTGATGGGCGAGAAATACCGGTAATATACGGCATCATCGGAAAAACGATAAAAAAGCCGCCGCATCTCGTCCACGTCGGAAGGCCTGATCGCCCGAAAGCGTATCGTCTCATCCCCCTTTACCGTGTGGATGCACGTCAACTCATGGGGATAGAGATGCCCTGTTTCGGAAAGATAGACCTGATCCGGATAGAGAAAGTGTTGTTCCTTTGCCAGCCGAACCAGCTCCTGGCGATCGTCGGGATGGGCGATATCGATCAGGGAAAGGGCCCTCTCCCGGACGGTCCTTCCCGTAAGAGAAGCCACCCCGTATTCCGTCACCACAAAATCAAGCGCCTCCCGGTTGGAAAACTGGTTTGGGAAATCCTCCACCGTGGCTACGATATTGGACTCCCCTTGCAGATTGCGGCTCGGAAGTGCCAGGATGGTTCGGCCGCCCCTTGAGAATGCGGCCCCCGAAAAAAACTCCTGGGCCTCCCCCGGACCCGCCGTGACGTTCCCCCTTCCCGTGTGGAGGGCAATGCCCCCGGCGAAGTCAATCTTTCTGGCCGGCAGGATCACGGTGAACCGGTCATTGTTCCCGATGCGCTTGGGGTCACCCACCACATCAATTCCCTGGAACTCCACCAGTGGATTCCGATGGAGCCATCC
>CAYVUX010000347.1:0-524 GCA_964455075.1 uncultured Desulfobacteraceae bacterium
TTATTGACTGTGAAGGCTCCGGTTTCCTTGGAAATGCCTGCCCGGATGCTTGCCTGCCGGGCCACATTCTGCCCCTGGCCCGCGCCGACGACGTTTCCCATGATCACTTCATCGATTTGGACCGGCTTGAGTGTGTCGTCGTAGTCGTAGCCCTGCATTTCCAGTTCAATCCTCCCGGCCCCCTTCAGTCCGTCCGGCTCATATTTCACCAGCTCCTCCGATGGTTCAGGGCGCACACCGGCCTTTTTCAGCGCTTCTTTGAGCACCAGGGCACCGAGCTGGACTACGGGGATGGATTTAAGGGTCCCGCCGAACGTACCTACAGGGGTTCGCGCCCCGGAAACAATCACTACATCCTGCATCGTTTCATCTCCTTCGCATTCTTTGTCTTCGGTTGTCTGAAATCCCCGGAGATCGGATCCGGGCCGACCAGCAGGAGTCCAAACGCCTCCGGTCTCCGACGTCCGATCTGGAACCTGATTATGCCTCTACCGAATTGGTGGATGGGCGCCGGCTCGGCTTAT
>CAYVUX010000347.1:534-4606 GCA_964455075.1 uncultured Desulfobacteraceae bacterium
ATACACCACCAAAGTCACAGCCTCCCCTCCGCCCAGGCAAAGAGACGCTTGGCCCACTTCCAGGTCACGGTCCTTCATGGCATAGATCAGGGTCGTCAGAACCCGGGCTCCGCTTGCTCCGATGGGATGACCCAGGGCCACGGCACCCCCGTTCACGTTGACCTTTTCAGGGTCGATCTTCAGCTCCCTGATGATGGCCACGGATGAGGTGCTGAAGGCCTCATTGATTTCGTGAATGTCCACGTCCCCCAACTCAAGGCCGTCCTTGGCCAGCACTTTGGGGATGGAAAGGATGGGAGCCACGAGGACATATTTCATGTCCAGCCCCGAACAGCCCTGGGCGCCCACCCGCGCCAGGGGCTTGCAACCGAGGGCATCACACTTCTCTCGCGCCATCAGTACCAGGCACGAGGAACCGTCGCTGATTTTGGACGCATTCCCGGCCGTTACCTGCCCGTCCTTCTTGAATGCCGGCCGCAGCTTGGCAAGCCCTTCCGCGGAGGTCTTGGGTTCCCTCAAAGCGATTTCGTCGGTCTCGAAGCGAACCGGATCTCCTTTCCTTGCCGGTACATCCACAGGGAAGATCTCGTCTTTGAATTTTCCGGCGTCCATGGCTTCCCAGGCCTTTTCGTAAGAGCCCAAGGCGAACGCATCGGAGTCTTCCCGGGTTACGCCGTACTTCTCGGCGACGAGTTCGGCACTCACGCCCATGTGAAAATCGTTCACATGATCCCAGAGGCCGTCGTGTACCATCCCGTCGATCGCCTGCCCGTGGTTCATCCTGTAACCCGTCCTGGCTTTATCCAACAGGTACGGACACAGGTTCATGTTCTCCTGCCCTCCGGCCACAACCACGTCCGCCTGGGCGCCGAGCATGACGGCCTTGAGACCCGAACCGCACACCTTGTTTACGGTAATCGCTCCCACTTCCCAGGGAAACCCAGCCCGGACCATGCTCTGCCTCGCCGGATTCTGTCCGAGCCCGTGAGGAAGCACGCTTCCCAGAATGACCTCGTCCACATCCTCTTTGGTGATTCCGGCCCTTCGAACGGCCTCCGTGAGGGACAGCGCACCCAGGTCCGTAGCGGACACCGAGCGAAGCGACCCTCCGAAGTCTCCAACGGCTGTTCTGCAAGCACTGACAATAACCACATCCCTCATGAATTTTGTCCCCTTTCGAAAAGTGTCCCCGAAAAATCAAAGCCCATAATATGATTGAGAAGGGTTGGCAAGTCAAGCGAATTTGCCCGCGCTCGATTTCACAATCTGGTTTCAGTTTCTTTCCTATGCTATTTTAATATTTAGATAAAATATCACGTAGCCCTATTCAATGCGGCTTTTCCGCGGAACGACCCACGACCCTCCCGTGTCGCCTTGCGCGGACATTATCGCGGGTTGTCTCAGCTGGTCAATGTAAAACTTCAACTGCTTGATGGTCTGACTCCAGATCACGGAATCCCGGCTGGAACGATAAAGCGTGGCGGCCCCGTTGAACGAAATGACCAGAAAATTCGAAATTTCCATGAAATTCAACCCGGGCCGCAGAAATCCCTTTGCTTCGGCCTCTTCAAGCCAGGAGCGAAGGAGCCTGGAAAACCTCACAAAGCCGCGCAGGATGTGTCTCCGCATGCTCCCGGAACGGCCCGAGAGCTCCACGAGCATGTTTACAAAAAAACAACCCCCTTCAAACGTATCTCCCCCCAGATAGTCTCTCATGTTGTTCTCTACCACCCTCTCGATCCTCTCCAGCGGATCGGCGATGTCTCTGGTCCCGGCGAACACGATCTCCTTCCAAACGCTGACGGCCTGGTCGTAGACGGCATACCAGATATCCTCTTTGCTTCGAAAATGGCCGTAGAGGCCGCCTTTGGTGAGTTCGGTCTCGCGCAGGATGTCGTTGATGGAAGTGCTCGAGTACCCCGTGCTTGAAAAAAGTTGGAGGGACTGTCTAATAATATTCTCACGTGTTTGAGTTCCCTTGGCTCCCATGGATACCTCAAAAAAATATACCGACCGGTTGCTTTATTATTATCAAAGCGAAAAATTCCTGTCAATGGGGATTTTCACTGCTCGAGATATCTGCGTGCAGGCAGTACTTGCAGGGTCGGCTGGGACCGAAGATCAAGGATCATCAGCCGGCATGAATGAAGAGATGAACAAACGATTGGATAATCTTGAAAAACTTTTGAAAAAATAGATTGGAAGACATCAATCAAATATCACGCAAACGCCTTTGAATATATCTTGCCATAAAACAGACTCCATATAGAACAATTATAGACGCTGTTAAGACGTTTCTGAAAACTCGTAATCGGGAACATGTTGAGGGGCAGTGCGGAAGGGGCGGCAGGGATAAAGTTCACGCGAAAGAAATCAGGCCGGATCCTCTTGAACTTGAAGGGGCCGCTCTCCGACCCCTTGATATCCCTGGCGCGCCTGGCAGGATTCGAACCTGCGGCCTGCGGATTAGAAGTCCGCTGCTCTATCCAGCTGAGCTACAGGCGCGGATTTGGGCTTTGTTCTGCGGGACACAGCGGAAGGCGACGGAAAAGGGTGCCTCATTCCTGTCAATGGCTCAAAGAATGTCCGGAGTTCTGAAGAATTTCGTTGTCATAACCGTTCAAGACCTGCCGGAGCACCGCGTTGGTATTTTTTTCCAGCTGCCCCATGATTTCGGCCAGATTTTTGAGGAGAATCAGACTCTTCCTGGATTTTTCCTGGTAAGGCAAGTTAAAGGACGGGTTTTCGAGAATCCGGATCAGGCGGCTTAGATATTTCGGGTCGGGATGGTCGGGGTAGTTGTAGAGGAGATCCACCCATTCCGTTTTCAAATCCTCCGGCACCTTGTCATAACCCTTCAATACATCGGGATCCTTCCCGAGGTAAAGGGATCTCTTAAGCTTCTCGATCCCCGCTTTGACCCGCCGCCTCTGTCTTTCGTTCACCGAACCGTTTTTCGCGAGCTTGTCCCATTTCTCCTCGATCCGCATCCGAACCCAACGCTCGCCTACCTCCGGCGGCAGAGAGAGCTCCAGAAATTCGTTGTGAATCCTGACCAAATCCTTTTGAAGATCATCGGTGCCGTCCTCGACCTCTCTGGTCAGTCGATTGAGGGCGCGTACCGCTTCGCTTTTTTCCGTGCGCAACGCATTTCTTTCTTCCAGAAGAGCTTCCTCCCAGCGTTGCCTGAGCAAACCGATTTCCAGCTTGATCAGAGAGAATATCACTCCGGACTTGGTAATCGCATTCCTGAGAGAATCCGCAAGGATATTGCAGGAATTAAGCTTGTCTTCGGCGAGCCTTTGCAGGATGACCAGGGATTGCTGCTTCAGCTGATAGGACAGCAACTCGGTCCCCAGCGCACGGGACAGTTTCTTGATCAAACGGGTTTCCGGGCTGCCGATTTTTACGGTATCGGCGAGGAAGTGGATTTTGATAACCGCCACGACAAGATAATCACTGTCCTTCCAAAGGATGTTGCCGGTGCTGTCCCTGGGATATTCTTCCGGAGGTTGCCCCGTGAAGTAGAGGTCCCTTTTCCGGGTGAGCACGGGCTCCATGTGGTGGTAGTCCTCCCGGGCGCCTTCCACCTGAAGCCTCACGCTCCTCGGATCCGCCCTCACGTCCTCGGCGGTCCAGCTCTTTTGCTTCTCTACGCACCAGGCCATCGCCTCCAGGGGCCGGCCGTCCTTGTCCATGTAATCAACCCAGGGTTTCCCCGGTGGATTGTACTCGGAACGTTGGGGAAGTCCCCAGGATATTTCCTTTCGATCCCGGTCGATAATGCCGGAAGTAATTCTCTCGGCAACCATCTCGGGAGGCTTGCCTATACGGTAAACGGTCCCCTTATAGGTATTCGGGAGGCAAAGAAGGATCGTCTCGATGATCTCTTTACAGGCTCTTTCGAGTATCGCCGGATCGATTTCTATGGTCAACGTACTGCTTCCTCCTGGTAATTGAAAAGATCTCTGGAACACTAGCTCTATGAAAGCTTATGCAGCCGCTCATTAAAGAAAACGTAACATTTTAGCTGTTTGAAAGAAAAAATGGTTTTTTTGCAAAAAAAGACTGG
>CAYVUX010000348.1:0-4588 GCA_964455075.1 uncultured Desulfobacteraceae bacterium
AGGTCCCCGAAGTACGGCTGTAGCCGAAAAGGGAGGCGAGGATACAGGCGGAGAGGACGCCGAAGCCCCGCATGGGCACGGACGAAACCGCGAGCACGGAGAGCGGCCGGTACTTGAGGAGATTTCTCCTGCGCTCCAGCCGCTCACGCAGCTTTTGCGCCTTTCTTTCGCCCCACCCGCGGACGTGCTCGGGCAAGGGCATGTGGCGGGAGGACAGCTCGATCAGGAGTCCGTAAATCGGAATTTGAACGAAATCCATGAAAAGCGCCACAATCAGGGTGGTCCAGGGGCTGACCCCGAGGAGCAGGCAGGCCGCCACCGAGCCGGTCCGTCCTGCGGCCAGATACGCTCCGAGCACCACGCCTGTCATGCCTAACAGGGACACAGTCCCTTCTCCTGGAGAGACCGCTGGACTTTTCGATTCCACAGGGAAAGTGCGAGACGGGTCTGATACCGATGAAGGGAAAAGTTGGCGGTAAGAAAATAGGCGCCGGTCCCGGGATGGCGTTTGAGCCGGGAAAGAATGGATGAGGGGGATGCCAGGTATTTGAGCGCCCATACGTATCCCTGCTGAAGCTCGGTGTGGGTCATGTTGCGGGGGCGGAAAACGGCGTGGTTCATGTCGTAAAAACCCCATTTCTCGTGAAGGAGACGGCCGTCACGCTCCAGGTCGTCAAACAGGGGCGTTCCCGGAAATGGGGTGAGGATGCTGATGTGGGGCAGCTCGATTCCCGATTCCTGGATAAAGGCGGTGGTTTCATCGAACACTTCGGGCGTGTCTTCGTCAAACCCGAAAATAAAGGAGCCTTGGATGCCGATCCGGTGGGCGTGGATGCGATCCACGGCCCGCCGGATTTCGTCAGGGCGGCCGTACTTGTGATTTTTGGCAAGCCCGCCCCGGCCGGAAAGGGACTCGAAACCAACAAAGAGGGAAACACAGCCGCTTCGGGCCAAGGCCCTGAGGAAGCTTTCGTCTTCGCTCACGGACAGGTTGGAAAATCCCATCCACCGGAACCGGTAGCGACGGAAGAGCTCAGCGATGGCCAGAGCCCGTTCCTTGACAAGGGTGAAATTGTCATCCACGACAAAAAGCCTTCTTTGCCGGAACCGGCTCAATACCTTCAGTTCCTTTTCCACGGCGGGGAGGGACTTGAAACGCAGCCTCCGGCCGGACATTCCGGGAACGGAGCAAAAGTCGCAGCTTCGGGGGCATCCGCGGCTTGTCTGGATGGAGGATAGAAACACCTTGTGCCGCCAGTTCAGCAGGGCAATGGCCGGAAGAGGGATGCGATCCAGGTCGGGAAATCCGTCGGCCTGGTAAAAAGGGGCGAGAGAAGCGTTTTCAAAATCGGAGATGATGCGGCCGATTAACTCGTCGGCTTCTCCGACGGCCACGGACGTGGCGTGCTGTGCGGCTTCGCGAAAGCGCACAGAGGCGTGGACGCCGCCCACGACCACGGGGATCCCTCTTCTTTTAAAAAGGCGGCACAGTTCGTAGGCTCTTGGGGCCGCGGCCGTGAGGATACTTATGAAAACAAGGTCGGTATCTTCTTTGCCCGTGATCGCCGTGATCCGCTCGTCAATGATGCGGAGGCGGTAGCTCTCGGGAACGGAGGCGGCGATTTGAGGGAGAGAGAGGAAGGGAAACGGAAACATGGCATCGTTCGAGGTGCCCGGGCCGGGGGGTCGGGGAAGAACGAGGAGGATGCGCTTGTCTTGAGTTGTTGATGATGCCAACGGCCTTCGCCCTCCCGTTACATATTTGGAAAGGCGTTGTTGGATTCCCGGCGGGGGGAGTCGGCCGATCGACTGAGCCCCTTCACATCGCGACGCCCGGAAGGGGTAAAGACCCTCCGGCAATACTCCAGCGTATAGAATCTGACGATAAGCGCCGTATCCCGAACCGCGCGGTAATGGGACCGGGCGCAACCGTTTTCCGGGTAAAGGACCTGGATGGGGGCGAATCCGATACGAAGGTTTCTCAGAGCGGCCTTGACCAATATCTCGGTTTCGGCGTCAAAACGGTCCAGGGTGAGGCTTTTGAGCAGCGGAGCGCAGGTAGGGAGCCGGAAAACGCGGTATCCGCACTGGGAGTCCGGCACGGCCTGATGGCAGAACCGGCCGGCTATCCAACTGCTGAAGCGATTTCCGAATCTCCGGATGCCGGGCATTCTCTGCATGTTCCCGATTCTGGAACCGACCAGGAGATCGAGCCGATCACTTTCGAAGACCTCCAGGACACGGGGAAGGTCCTCCGGAGCGTGCTGAAGATCGCTGTCGAGTGTTGCGGCCACTTTGAATCCCGCCCTCAGGGCATACGCCAGACCCGTCCTCAAGGCCGCCCCTTTGCCGAGGTTGGTCTCGTGTCGAAGAAACACCACTCCCTTTTCCACGAAACGGGCGAAAACAGCGGAGGTATCGTCGTTGGAGCCGTCATCCACCACCACCACCCGGCGGATCATGGGGATAAGGGCGTCGAGAAGGATCTCCAGGGTTTCGGCCGCGTTGTAGGAGGGAATGACGGCGCACAAATCCAGCTTCTCCCGGCCGGGGCGGCTCTCGAACAGGCCGCCCTTATCGGACGGTTCAAACGAGGAAGTTCTCCCGGGCGATGCTCCCGTCGCGAAAGCGACCATATTTCCCCTCCTATCCGCTCGGTGTGCGCTTTTCCAGGACAAAGTCCGCCAGGACTTCCACGGATGCGAAGGCCCTTTTCCCAACATCTTCGTCTTCGATGATCACTCCATAGGACTTTTCCAAGGCAACCACCAACTCCAGTGCGTCCACGGAATCCAATCCCAGCCCATCGCCGAAAAGGGGAGCCGAGTCCCCGATGTCCTCGGGACGAATGTCTTCCAGTCGAAGCGTCTCCACAATAAGGCGTTTGAGTTCCGCCTTCAGGCTTTCCTTGTTCAAGTCAAATGCCTCCTGTTCGCTCCATATGCGGCCGGGCTCCCAGTCCGTGTCGCGGGCCCGGTGTACAGTCTGTTTTACACGGTAATCAGGCGTGGGGCGTGGGACGGGTCTCGGTGCGTGAGGCAACGTCCCAGGCACGAATCCGATCGGACGAAAAAGGCTTGCCCTGTTCAGTCGTCTTTGTCGGCCCGATAGAGCTCCGGGATATTTTTAACACCGTGATATATCTATGGAAAAACTTTCAAAAACGGGATTCCCATCCTATTCGCAGCGGCAATGGATGTCAAGTCAGAACGTGCGGTCGGCTTCACCGAAAGAGGATTGAAAAGCGCCCTCGAATGGGATAAGAATGGCGCTGTTGCGAACCCGCCCGTTAATTCCTACGGGCGCCCGTCCACAAATGTTTTTGAATGTTTTTCGGGCACTTCTGAGTTTCCAATGCAGAAATGAGTCCGCCTCAGGCGGAGCCGTTTGTGGATAGAAACCGGGGATCCCGGCGATTCCAGACTGTGTCACATTTCGAAAAAATACGTCATTCCCGACGAGCGACGCGAAGCATAGAGAGACCCGGAATCCAGTAAAATGCCGTCATATCGTTAACTTATGGACCCCGGCTCGCGCCCCGTTTCACGGGACGTGGCCGGGATGACGAACTGCTACACAGCCTCGATATCTGAAAGGCCGAAGTCTCAGGTCCATGAAGATCCTTTTCATCCATGTTCCCAAGTTCAACAATTTTTACAAACCGATCGGGGAGTTCATGTGGTTGAACTACATGCCCGTGGGGCTCCTCGCCATTGCGGACTACGTCCATCGGCACGGGGTGGAGACGGAGGTCGTGCACTTGGGTGTGGAATGGATGCGGGACAGGAGCTTGCGAATAGAGGACCTGGTGAAGGACCGCCCGGAAATCAAGGCCGTGGGGTTCTCCCTTCACTGGCACCACCAGGCCTACGACGTGATCCGGGCGGCCGGGCGTATTAAGGCGGCTCGACCGGACATGTTCGTATTTGCAGGCGGAGACACCGCTTCATTTTTCCACGAAGAGGTGGTGCGCGACTTCCCGGAGATTGACGCCGTAGTCCGGGGATACGCCGAGGTTCCGGTTCTCGGCCTCCTGAAGACCCTGAGAGACGGGGGGGCACTGGAAAACGTGCCCAACCTCACGTGGAGGGAAGGGGAGGCGGTCCGCTCCAATGGAATTGCGTATACAGGGCTGGGGGAGGCTTTCGAAGACCTCACATTCACCCGGTTCTCCTTGCTGCGGAACCCCCGTTTTTACACCCTCTACAGCGGGGTTCCCTTCTTCTTTGCAAAGCGGTTCACCCCGGAGCAGAATTTTCGGCATTTCACGCTTCGGTCCCCGGTGTTTCCTCTCCCCGTGGGCCGGGGCTGCCCTTTCACCTGTACCTGGTGCGGAGGGTCCCAGGCGAGTCAACGCCGGTTCGTCAGCGGGCTCAATGGCTTTGTCTATTTGCCGCAGGAACGCGTTGTCGGGACGGTTCGCGAGGCCCTTGCGCTGGGCTACGAGCGGATGCACACCGCCATGGACCCGGAGCCCGTGGAACAGGAGTACTTTGTGGAGCTTTGGCGCCGCATCCGCAGGGAGAAGATTCACACCCGCTGGATCTTTGAGTGCAACGGGCTGCCCTCGGAGCGATTCTGGGGTGTG
>CAYVUX010000349.1:0-4579 GCA_964455075.1 uncultured Desulfobacteraceae bacterium
GCTTGATCGTTCTTATCTTTTCATCCACCATTTGTGTGCCCAGCACCAGGTGTCCCAGAAGCCGGCCCTCATCCGTGTAGTCGATTTGAAAATCGCAGCGGAGTTCCCGGACTTTTCCAATGTCGTGAAGGAACGAACCGGTCAAAAGGAGCTCCCGGTCCAGCTCCGGATAATGCGCGGTTGCTTGCCCTGCTATGCGGCACACCGAGAGGGTGTGTTCCAGAAGCCCTCCCAAATAGGCGTGGTGAAAGTTCTTCGCCGCCGGGAATCGTTTGAACAGCGAAACAAACCCCCGGTCCCCCAGGAACGCTTCGATGAGCGCCGCCGGAGCCGCGGCCTTGACATCTCTGAGCAACTCCAGCAGGGACGCCATCATCTCCGAGCTGTCCAGGCGGGCCGAATCGAGAAACCACTCCGGCTCGGGCTCGCCTTCAAACACCCCCAGGCGCGAGATGTTCACCTGAATCTGCCCCCGGTAGCTTTCGGCCTCGCCTTCCACCTCCACCACATCTCCTCTTTGGAAGATCGGTGCAAACTCCCGGGCCCGGTTCCATACCTTGCCCTCCATTTCCCCGGTTCGGTCCCCCAGGAGAATATTCAGAAATGGCTTTCCGTTTCTGGTGGTTCCGACCCGTTTGTCCTTGGCCAGGTATGCCCCCCGCACGCGGTCTCCCTCGGCGATGTTCCCGATCCAAAGGCGTTCTTCCGTTTGCTCTTGTGTATCCATTGGCCTTCTGTTCATAGTGCCCCGGCCCATCCAGGTATCCGAAATTGGGGACCCGCCCGAAGGGTGGGGTCTGAGCACCCATTGGGTGCGAAGAAATTGGGGACCCGCCCGAAGGGTAGGGGTTGAGCCACCTTTAGGTGGCGAAAAAAAAAGGTCCCTTCGTATGGAAACCTCCTCAGTCTTCGAAGTCGCCTTTCGGTCCTTTGTCCGAGGTGCGTTTGGCGGCCCGCTCCCGGATTTTCTCCTCCGTCCACTCTCCGGGGTCCTCAATCCGGGTGGCCTTGGGTCCCAGGTCATAGGAACCGGCCTCGAGGATGCTTTCTATGGCCAGGGGGGCTGTATCCCGGGCATTAAATACGTTCACAATGAGACCGTAAACAAAGTCTTCCACCCCCTGGACCATCCGGTCCCGCACCTCATGAGGCTGCCCCAGCAGCTTGTTCTCAAAAGGAAGGTTCAGTTTCTTGTAGTTTCCGCCTTTGAGGCCCTTTTCTGTCGCATATTCAAGCATCTCCGCCCAGAGGTCATCCGTGACGCCCCGGTCGGACAACTTCAAGAAATTGCCGTCTTCGTCCAACTCGGCATTGCCGTAATCGTTGACCTTCACACCCCAGGTGATCATTTGAAGTGCAGTGGCAACATTGGCCTTCGTGGTATTGGTCTCCTCGGCGATCCTCCTCAGACGCTCCGAGTCGTTCCCGGAGGTCCCGTGCTGCGCCCCGGAAACCCGGTATTTCTCCAGGGCCTTGTGGATCTCTATAGTAAGAGGGACCAGGATTCCGGTCTCTGTGTCTTGAATCCCGTGGGTCGTTCCATTATTCAGGGCAATCCAATCCGGGAAGATGTCGTGGGCGTTCAAACCCTGAATCAGGAAAAGCGCCTCCTCCACCGTAGAAAGCCCTTCTTTCCCCTTGATTTCGCCCACCTCGGTTTCGTATCCGGCCCATTTCGGCACATACTCATTCAGGGCGATGCTGGCCAGGAGGTTTTCATCGTCCGGCAAATGGGACGCGTCGATGGCGATGGAGGTCATCCCCGCGTCAAACAGGGATGTGATTTCCGTTCTGGCCGTCTCCACATCCTTGGGCCCCTTGATCCCGTAATGGTCGGCATGCACCGCCACGGGAACGGTAACCTCCAACTCGTTCATGAGGGCATCCACCTGTCTGGCCAGGTTCCAGAAGTTGACGGCGCAGTAAGCTCCGGCGCCGCCCTCGGACTTGGCGATCTCGAGGATGACGGCGGCATTGGCGCGTTGCGCAGCCCGGAGCACACCGCGGATCACAAAATGGTTTCTTCCGTTCGCCGCAATGGCTATGGCCTTTCCCTTCTTGATCATGGCCCGGTCAATCACCTTGCCGCTCACGATGAGCGCCCTGGAATTCGGAAACAACCGGCGAATATTGGGCGGACGGCCGATCTCCAGGGCCTTTTGGAATTCCAGAGACGGATTGTCCCTTTCTGAAGTCATAACAGTCCTCCTTTCTCTTCTCCATGAGACCTGTGCAAAGTGCTAACGAGCTCTTCCGAGAAGTTCGATCGGACTCTCTCCCCTCCCGAGAATGCGCTTCAGGGGCTCCGAAACGGCTCCACAATCACCTTAACGCACTCCTGACCGGCGGGCCGGGCCACCATCCGGAACCCCTTTGCGGCCTCTTCCCACCCCAGGGAGTGGGTGACGCTCCTTTCCACCGGCACCGAGCCCGACCGGATCAGTTGAAGCGCCGCATCGCAATCCGCCGGGGCGCCTCCGTACGAGCTGGTCAGGGTCCGCTCCGTCCTCCAGAAAAGCGCATTGAGTGTGGCCGGCAGGGCGGTGCCCTCCGACGCTCCCGCAAAAACGAGAACGGTTCCGCCCCGTTCCACGGCTTCCAAAGCCAGGGGCAGGAACCCTTCGAAACAGAGAATCACCACATCTGCAAGAAGTCCTCCGTTCGCCTTCCGGAAAGCATCCGGAAGACCCCGGTCGGCCGTGAGGACAAGATGTGCGCCCATTTCATGGGCTTTTTCCAGGCGAAAGGGAATCGTATCCGCGGCAGCCACAAAGCCGGCGCCGAGAGCACGCGCCAGCGCCACGTGAAGAAGTCCCGATATACCGCTTCCCAGGATGAGTACGGATTGCCCGGGCCGGAGCCTCGCAGCCTTCTGGCCTCTCAACACACAGGCAAGGGGTTCCATAAATGAGGCGGCCTGGAAGGAAACCCCTTCGGGAACAGCGAACACACCCCGATCTACATTGATGGCGGGGATTCGAACGAATTCCGCGAAACCGCCCGGATCGAAGTGAGTGCCCCGGAGCAGGGTTTCGCACATGGTGTGATGACCGCTCAGGCAGTAGTGACAGGTGTTGCAAGGTACGTGGTGGGTCGCCGCCACCCGGTCTCCAACCCGGAACTTGTCAACGCCTTCGCCCACTTCTTCCACTTCTCCGGCCACCTCGTGTCCCAACACGAGGGGCGTCTTGTCTCTGCGGTACCACTCCATGACGTCGCTTCCGCAGATTCCGCTGGCAATGACCTTGAGAAGCAACTCTCCGGGACCGATTTTCGGCCTGGGCAATTCTTCGACCCGAACATCCTCATTGCTGTAGTACATCAAGACACGCATGATCCAAGAGCATCAAGGGGGCATGGGGTGATTTCCATTTTTCGAGCACTTGTGAGTTTCCCGATTCAGAAATGAATCCGCCTGATGCGGACAGGGACTCTCCCGCAGAGTGGGGACCACGCCGCCCTTTAGGGCGCGAAGGAAAACGGGCGCTCCTGGACTGAATCTAGGCCTCTCCCCGGCGGATGGTCTCGAAAAGATCCACGGCTTGGTCGGGTGTGGCGGAATCGTGGACCACGCTGTTCAAGGCCCGCATCATGGCAACCGGGTGGGGATGCTGCCAGACGTTCCTTCCCAGGTTGACCCCGATGGCGCCCTTCCTCATCCCGTCGTACACGAACTCGAACACTTCCCGTTCTGTTTCACACCGCGGCCCCCCCGCGATAACCACCGGAACAGGACATCCGTTCGTGACCTTGTCAAAGTCCTCAGACGAATAGTACGTCTTGACAATCTTGGCACCCAACTCGGCTGCAATGCGGCAGGAAAGCGCCAGATAGCGGGCCGTTCTCTTTTCGAGCTCTTTTCCCACCGCGGTTACAGCCATCACGGGAATGCCGCAGTCTTCACAGTCATCGACCAGCATGGCAAGATTTTCGAGGGTTTCCCTTTCATAATCCGTACCCACAAAAATGGAGACGCCTACCGCAGCCACATTCAGGCGTATCATCTCATCCACGGACGTGGTGATCACCTCATTGGCCAGGTCTTTCCCCACGACGCTTGTTCCGCCCGACACCCTCAGGATGATCGGCGTCTGAATTTCCGGATCAATGGAGGCCCGAAGGACCCCCCGCGTGACGAACAAGCCGTCCGCGTAGGGAACCAGATCGCGGATGGTCTCTCCCGGCCGCTCCAGGCACCGGGTGGGCCCCTGGAAATAGCCATGATCAATGGGAAGGAACTGGCAGTGGCCGTCTGCTCCAATGAGACGGGACAAACGGTTTCTCATTCCCCAGCCCAAGCCGCCGGCCCCTTTGAATCTCGACCTCCTGAACTCCTCTTTATCGGGCGTAAGCTCCTGTGGGCCCCTGGCATCCAAGATGCCTTCCGCGTCCGGCATGGCGACCTCCTCTCGAAATCGTTGGAACAGCCTACTGCCTGATCCGTTGAAAGACCCGAGACCTTTGCAAAACGCCCCCTTTTGGCCAATCTCTGTGTCAGGCTCAAATTTCAATCCTCGAAATATTCAGTATATTACTGCGGTTGATCCGCCTGAGGCGGAAACATTTTTCAAAGGTCTCG
>CAYVUX010000350.1:0-4577 GCA_964455075.1 uncultured Desulfobacteraceae bacterium
GTATCTATGTTACCGGAACATTGGGCGACGCGGCTGCCGGACTGCGGGTGCTGGAGGGTGATTTCACCGTGCCGGAGCCTGTCGCGGCCGCCCTCAAGGGGGCGCACCGCCTGCCGGTCCCCTGCCTGGAAGAGGGTCGTCTTATTGCCGGCTCGCGGCTCGCCTCGGCCATGATTGATATGAGCGACGGGCTTCTCCCCGATTTAAAACACATCTGTGAAGCGGGCGCCGTCGGGGCCCGGGTTTTCCTGGATGCGCTCCCTCTTTCCGGTGAGGTCAGGAGTCTCGGGGAGCGCCCGGACGTCGACCCATGGGAACTGGCCCTCTGGGGGGGAGAGGATTACGGGTTGCTGATTACTGTCCCGCAGGAGAACGAGAACGCATTTTGCAGGACGTTTGAAGAGGCAGGAAAGGAGCCGGTACACCGCATCGGGGAAATGACTGCAGAACACGGAATACGGCTGCGAGATCCGGGGGGGAGGGACCATGAGCCGAAAGAGGCCGGTTTCGAGCATTTTTGAAGACGCCGGGGATCATCCGGGGGTACGTTCCATCCCTTTATTCTATACAAGGTACGGTTTCTTTTGCTCGCAAGATGTATACAGCAGGCCCGGCTATCCTCAACTATCTTTTTCTGGATTCAGCCCTCCGAGGCTGTGCGGTAATTCGAAAAACGTCATTCCGGACGACCGAGGCGAAGCAAGGGAGATCCGGAATCTAGGAAAATCCCATCATACCGAGGACTTCTGGATTCCGGCCTTCGCCGGAATGACGGAGTGAACGCGGACTCTGGAAGTTCATGAGCCAAGGAGATCCGGAATCCCGGAAAATGGCATCATACCGTAAAGGTATGGATCCCGGCAGCCTACTAGAAATTCAGGAGCGCCGCGTCCACGACACGTTTGAGCCGCAAGGCGTTGTCTTGTGTCATCCTGGTTATTCCCGCAGACAGCCTGGCAAAATCGAGGAACAGGGGATCAAGCCCCAACCGGTGTGTGAAGGGAGCCTCGGATGCCGGAGAGCTCGTGACTCTTAGGCTCCGGGCGAGGCGGGAAGAAAAGGTGCGGAATCTCTTTTGGAACCGGGGATCCTTCAGCAGGTCGGGGCTCTCCCTGAGTACGAGGCTGAGCACGAGGTACGCGTGCGCCCGCGAATTGAGGCCCGTGGTAAAAAACGGATAATCCTTGAAAAATTTCCCGGCCGAAAAAGCCGTGTCGGGCTCGTGCTGCGCGATCAGCTCCAATAGGCCGGAGCCCCACCCCAGAAGGGTCCACATGGGATTCATCTTCCTGCTCGAATAGGAAAAGGCGTCCAGGCCGGCGGCCAAGCCGAGCCATTTCTGCTGCACAACGGGCGAAAGCTCGAGGAAAGCCCCGGCTTCGGGGCAGGTCTCTCTGCG
The DNA here is from genome assembly GCA_964455075.1 of uncultured Desulfobacteraceae bacterium. Classification (GTDB taxonomy): domain Bacteria; phylum Desulfobacterota; class DSM-4660; order Desulfatiglandales; family Desulfatiglandaceae; genus CAYVUX01. The sequence goes on from CAYVUX010000350.1 coordinate 1,400, forward strand.
GCATTTTTCTCCGAACCCTGTACGGTTTCGTTCGTCACTTCCTTGATGCCGGGCCGGGTGAAGCAGGCATCCTACCTGCCTATAGCGGCGGTCCAGATATCCCAGGGCCCAGCAACTGAACCCCGCGATGGCTCCGGCGGTTCCTTTCCTCGATGCGAATTGCGCCGTGTTCTCGAGGAGGATTTTCCGAACAATGTGTTTGTGTTGAACGTGTTCATAGCCGGCCGGCCGGATAGGGGGACAGCATGCAAAACAGCTTTTCTCCCGGTCCGGCATGCAGAGGGTGGCGTTCGGCCCGGCGGAATTCACCGCGGCGGCACCGGAACCTTCGGCGTTTTCGAAAAGCATAGCCCCCGTCTCCATGGCCTTAATCCGGGCCACTCTCCCCGTTCCGGCGGGATGCATTCAAGATCCGTACGGATCCCATTACCGCGCCCTGGTCGGAGAGGCCACCACATCGCTTCGCCGCCGCCTGGCCAATGCACGCTTGTCTTCAACCTCATCGGATTCATCCACGATTTCTCTGCCCAGGATTTCTTCGAGAATGTCTTCCAGGGTGACGACGCCGGCAAGGCCTCCGTATTCGTCGATCACCACGAACAAATGCTGCCTCTCCCCTAAAAATTCCGTCAGGACTTGGTTCAGCTTGGCGGTCTCCGCCACAAAGTGCACCGGCCGCATAAGTTCTGTCAAAGGCATATGGCGCTTTCCCCGCGACAGGGCGATAAACAGCTCCTTGGTCAGAACGATGCCCACCACATCTTCCATGTCCTCGTCGTACACGGGAAAACGGCTGTGCTCCCAACGGGTGGAGGTTTTGCACGCCTCCTCCACGGTGAGATGCTCGCTGAGTGAGAAGACCACCGTTCTCGGAGTCATGACGTCATTGACCGATTTGTCGTGGAGTGTGAGGATTCGTTCGATGATCTGCATCTGATAAGGCTTAATGGCTCCGCCTCGAAAGCTCATCCTCGCCATGATCCGAAGTTCGTTTGCCGTTACAGCCTCCTCGGTCGTTCCGCGCGAGATCAGACCTGTGATCAGGCTGCTCAACCATATGGCCGGAGTCATTACCCAGACCAGACCCTTCAGCGGATTGGCCACCCAGGGGACCATTCTCCTCGCGTACACCACACCGGCGGTTTTGGGGATGATCTCGGAAAAGATCAGGATCACGAAAGTAAATGCGATGGAGAAATAGATCAGCCACTCGTACCCGAAAACCCGGGTCGCGGCAGACCCTGCGAAAGCCGCACCCACCGTGTGGGCGATGGTGTTGAGAGAGAGGATCGCTGCAATGGGCCGGTCCACATTCTTGCGCAGTTCGCTGAACGTTCTGCCGGCCGGTTTGCCGGCCTGAACCAGCGCCTCAATGTGCCTCAGGGGGACGGCGTAAAGGACCGCCTCAAAAAGGGAGCATCCCGTGGATATGAAAATGGCGACACCTACCGCGAGAGCCAGCTCTAGCATGGGCCTTTCAACCTCCTCAATTCTTGGGGGCTGTTCACGTTCAGGAAGGAAGCGAGCCGGGGATCGTAAGCCCGGATTTCCTCCTCGGTGATGTATCGCACGGAGACCTCCGGAAAGAACCGGAAGATCTGGAGGTTCCCGGATGAGATCAGGTGCTCTACCGCCGGGAGGCATTGCTTGCCGTAGAGCGCGTGGAGGGCCTCCATTTTCCCCGAGATAACCGGGACCACCGCGTCGAATTCGCCCCGTTGTTTCACCATGTAGCGAATCAGTTCCGGATTCAGGAAGGGCATGTCGCAGGCCACGAAAAACCCCGCATCCTGGGGTATCGTGCGCAAAGCCGTAAGGATTCCCCCGATGGGACCCAGCCCCTTTTTCAGGTCTTCCTCCATGGGAATTTCAAGGTGCGTATATTCTTCGGGGGAGTTCGTGATGAGGACGACGTTTCGGAACACAGAACGCATCACCCGGCACACCCGTTCGATCAGGGAAAGGCCCCGGAACTCCTCGAGGGCCTTGTTCTTGCCGTATCGGCTGCTTTTGCCGCCTGCAAGAATGACACCTGCCACATCGAGCACACGAGAGGTCGGATTCCGCAAGTCAGAAACCTTTGATGCGGCGTGCATGGCTATAGATCCTGTTGGCCCCCTTTGCCATGTCGATCAACGTCAGGTTGTAGGCTTTTGCGGCGTCCACCGCCCGGGAAGTCGGTCGACTCATGGCAATGAATACGGGGACCCCTGCCCTCACGGTCTTGAATACCATTTCAAGACTGGCCCGTCCGCTGGAGACCAAGACGTTTTCTTCCCGAGGGACCCCGCGGAGGAGCGACGCACCGATTACTTTGTCCAAGGCATTGTGCCTGCCCATGTCTTCTCCGTAGAGCACGGGCGTCCCTTCGGGATCAAAAAGTACGGCTGCGTGGGACCCGCCCGTTTTTTTGTAGAGCCGTTGAACCTCCTCCATCTTTCCGGACAGGGATTTAAGAAATTCCATGGAGTAGCGGCGTCTCCCCTTGACCCGGACCAGGCCTTTTTTCAGACCCGAGTACCCTTCCTTTCCGCAGATTCCGCAGCTGGAAAAGGAAATGCGCTCCATTCCAGGGCCGGCGGGGCCGGCCTTGAGAGTCGAGACGCTCACCCCGGCCTCGATCAAAGCCTCTCCATTCGCGCCCCGGGTTTCCAAAATCTCGGTTTCCCCCACGTCATCGGCCTCATCGATCCATCCTTCCGTGAAGAGGAATCCAAAGACCAGTTCCCGGATCATGCCGGGCGTACACATGATCAGCACACGGCGATCCTTGTTGATGACGATTTCGAGAGGCTTTTCCACAATGAGTTCGGTGGGGCAGGGGAAAAGCCTGTCTCCCCGGGAAGTGAAGGATCGGAATTTCCTGGACGTTTCACTCATCTCGATGGGCTCCGTTTGCTTGCCTCATCATCTTCCATTCATTAACCGTCTTTCTTCGCGCCCCAAGGGGACTCATTCTCCCTTCTTCTTTTCAAGCGTTCCAGCTCCCAATTCCCTCGTCGAGACTGTGTCGCAGTTCGTCATCCCGGCCAAGTCCAGTTAAATCGGGCGCGAGAGGCTGTAGCGTAATCCGTCATCCCGGACAAGCCCTGTGAAGCAGGGCGCGATCCGGGATCCAGAAGCTCACGAAAAGACGGCGTTTTCCTGGATTCCGGATCTCCCTTGCTTCGCTTCGGTC
>CAYVUX010000351.1:0-4562 GCA_964455075.1 uncultured Desulfobacteraceae bacterium
CTTCGGCGGAACCTTAGCCGTGCTTCCCGCGGCCGTGGCCCCTATCATCCAGATCCCGACCATGCTCTTGTATCTGAGCCTATCCGAAAGGATAAGACGGTTTCTTCCATCCGAGGATGTTTAATTCCATGAAATATCCTGATATCGATCCGGTATTGTTCCAGATAGGGCCTCTCCAGGTGCGATGGTACGGCCTCATGTACGTGCTCGCCTTCCTGGCCGCCTATTTCGTGATCAAACACCAGGAAAAAAGAAGATCCATCGGCCTATCCCCCCGCCTGGTCCAGGATCTCATCTTTTACCTCGTTGTCGGACTGATTGCCGGCGCCAGGCTGGGATACATCCTCTTTTACCAGTACATGAATTTGATGGATTATGTCTATCATCCCCTCGAAATCATTGCGGTCTGGCACGGGGGCATGTCGTTTCACGGGGGTTTGATCGGCACCGTTATCGCCGGGTGGTGGTTTTCCAAACGTCGCCGGATTTCCTTCCGGGCTTTGGCGGACCGGGTGATCATCGCCGCACCCATCGGCCTGGGCCTGGGGCGGATCGGAAACTTTATCAACGGCGAACTCTTCGGCCGGCCTTCCGATCTTCCGTGGGCCATGGTATTTCCCGGCGGGGGACCGATGGCCAGGCACCCCTCCCAGCTCTACGAGGCCTTCTTTGAAGGTTTGGTATTATTCCTGATCCTGCTGTGGCTGAGCAGGAAGAAAATCCCGGAGGGTTTTCTTCTGGGAACCTTTCTTTGCGGCTACGGGTTCTTTCGCTTTGTCCTCGAGTTTTTCAGGGAACCGGACCCGCAGCTCGGCCTGATCATGGGGCCGTTTACCATGGGCCAGGCCCTTTCCGCCGCCATGGTCGTCGTTGGCATCTCCATCGCCTTGACAGTAACATTGCGTCATCATAAATCATCAATCCTATAGGAGATTTTTGCCCCCATGCACCGACTTGCAGGATCTTTCTCATGCTTTCCGCCGGCATCATGCTTTTTGCCCATACTCAGGGCATCTGCGGGGAGGTTCATTCTCCTGAACCGGGCGATAACGAGGCCCGGGGTCAGGGCCCGGACGCCGGAGCAGATACCAATGTCGGCGTCTGGCTGGTCTCCTTTTTCCGCGATCATATCTCGGCCGTGGACGGGAGCCGGTGTCCGAGCCAGCCCACCTGCTCGTCCTACAGTATAAAGGCCTTCAAAAAGCATGGGTTCTTCATCGGGTGGGCCATGATGGCCGACCGGTTGGTCCACGAGATCGACGAATGGGCGGTGTCGCCGGTCAGGATGGTGAACGGCCAGCCCAAGATCATTGATCCCGTGGAAAACAACGATTTCTGGTGGTTCCAAGCGGATGAACAGCATGAGAGATAGGGCTTTGTGGATTTTGATGGGGGTATTGGCGATCTTCCTCCTCGGGGCGACACCGGCGTTTCCGCGCCAGATCACCATCCATAGCGAAGACCAGTTCAATTATGCGCGAACCCGTATGCAAGCGGGCGCGTATATGAGGGCCGTGGAAGAATTCGAGCGGTTCATACGCCTTTTCCCTGAATCCCCGGACGTCCCCAAGGCCCGCTACCTCATGGGAATGTGTTACCTCGAAGCCCACCGATACGCCGAGGCGAGAGAAAACCTCTCCCTCGTTGCCCAGCCTGATGCCACTGATCCGCTTGCCCGGAAGGCCCGTTTCCTGATGGGTGAGTCTTACTATCGGGAACAGAAGCCCCTAAAGGCTGCCAACTACATTTGAGCAGGTCTTCAAAGACGATCCGTCCGAGGCGATGCGGGATGCGGCCGCCTATCGACTCGGGTGGGCCCGGCTGCGGGAGAACAGATGGGAGGAGGCGTCCGACAGCTTCCGCAGGGTGGAAAGGGGAAGTCCGCTCTATGGTAGCGCCCTGGAACTTGAAAGGGAAAGCCTCAAAGGCATAAATCTGCCTTACAAGAGCCCGACCCAGGCAGGGGTGATGGCAGGTCTCCTCCCGGGGCTCGGCCATGCCTATGCGGGCCGCTACAGGAGCGCCATCGTCTCCTTTCTCCTGAACGGCCTCTTCATCTGGGCCACCGTGGAGTCTTTTCACCGGGATCACGATGCACTGGGCGGCGTGCTGGCCTTTGTGGAGGCCGGGTGGTATGCCGGAAACATCTACGGCGCGGTGAACGCCACGCACAAATACAACCGAAAGATGCAGGCCGATTTCCGGAGGAGCCTGAAAGATCGTTTTAATCTCCACCTCATCGCATCCAGAGACGGGCGATGGGGGTTGTCCCTTGCCGTTCGGTTTTAGTATTTACCGGACGTCTGGTTGGAGCGCCTACCCACTGTAAGTTAAGAACGTAACACGGTTTACGGCGAAAAGGGAGTCATCCCTGTCGAGGCTGAGCATGAAACAGTTCGTGAAACAGTTTCATGTTTTGCGACACGTCCCGCCCCTTCTTACCTTTCTTATTTCTTTCGCTTCCAACCCAACTGGTTGACATCGCAAATAAAATCATCTTTTTCCGGAAATGCTTAAAAGCCGGCATTCTATTTGCTTTACAAATATGCAACAGCCGGAAAGCCGACGGACATCCTGGAGATCCGATGAATCCTGTTCAAAAACAAACGGTGAAGATTGCGGTTCCCTTGTATAAAGACCGGGTTTCCCCCCATTTCGGCGCCTCATCCACGTTTCTTCTAATGGAGACGGACGGGACCACCATTCGCGGGGAGACGACATGGACCCTGCAAGGAAAAGGGCCCATGGACATAGCGAGACGCCTAACGGATCTGGGCGTGGAGAAGCTAATCTGCGGGGGCATTCCATCGCATTACAAAGACTGGCTCATCGGCAAGGGGATAACGGTGGTGGACAACCAGAAAGGAAGGGTGCGGGAGGTTGTCGAGGCCGTTTTCCAAAAAAAGCGGACCCTTGTGAGAATGACCGTTCAACCGTTTAATGAGGAGGAAACCGAAGTGGGGCACCAGGACACATCTGAAAAGGTTATCGAAATCGCGATCACCTACTGCGTGGAATGAGGGTTCCTGCCCATGGCTGCCGGTCTGGCAGCCAGGATCAAGGAGGTCTTCGGAATCACCCCGCAGCTCGTGGAGGGCCACAACGGCATCTACGAAGTGACCATCAACGGGCAGGTAGCGGCGACCAACCAGGGGAAATGCGCTGGGTTGCCGGGTGAAGATGAGATTTTGTCGCTGGTCCGCAAATCCATCAGCCCCTTGCCCGGCAAGGAGAAGATGGTGAAAACGGTTTTGCCGTTGGTTTGAGGAGCTCATTGTATCGCGGATTCCCATGCGATCAAGGCTTCGGACATGAAAGATTTGAAAGAGAAAATCACCGCGGCCATTGCGCTTTGGGAGGTGAAACCTGTTTCTTGAGGCAGCACAAGACAAGGACGAATGGGGCTCCTTTATGCCCGAAAGATTCCAGATCCAGCGGCACCAAAACAGCGACAGCCTCCATCTCAGGCTGACGGGCGTCTTTGATGAAGAGGCGGCGATTTTGCTGGTAGAGGAATTGAACAGGAATGGGGCCGGTGTCAATAGGATTTTTGTGCATACCGGGACGTTGGATGAGTTTCTTAGCTCTGGTATCGATTTGTTTCGAAGCAGTCTTGGCTCTTTGGATCGACCGGGTGCGGACATCATATTTACGGGGAAAAAGGGATTGGATTTCGTGGTGAAGGCTCCTGGGATTCGGTTCATGAAATAAAGGATGATTATCATCGATAAAACCAACAATTAAAGGAGGGTGAAAGATGGAAGAGAAGAAACAGATGAGCGTGGAAGAAATGCTGAAGATGATGGAAAAGGGGCTGGGCGAGGAGCCCAGGCCCATGGTCTTGATGTCAAAACTGATCCCGGAATGGATCCCCAGACAGGCGATGGAGCGGAAGTTCGTGATGGAGGACCTCACGCACATCCCTCCCAAGTACAAGCACCTGATCATGATCGCCGTGGCTGCGGCCGTCGGGTGCCACCTCTGCACGGAGACCTTCATCAAGCTGGCCGATCGGGCCGGGGTGACCAAGGAGGAGATCGGAGAGGCCATCCTAACCACACGCTTTGCCCTGGCCTCGACCACCTTTGCCACGGCCATCGAGGGGATGGAATACCTGGCAGCGAAGGAATAGTCTATTCCGCTGCGCTCCGGGCGCATGATGAAGCGCTGCCTTGCAGCGCGTGCGCCCGGGGCGATTCCATGCCCCGCCAGGAGGTTGAACAGAAGGAGAAGAACCCATGAAAAATGACGTAACCGAGAAAGACATCAGAAAGATGGGCGCCGATATGATCGCTATTCTTGGCCTTAGCAGTTCGCCCGTCGGGGTGGGACTGTTGTCAGAAAACGATCCATATCCGAAAGGTGCCCAAGTGCTCACAGGGCACCGCTATTGCCAGGCCCTGATGGAGGCGCGCCATGGCAGGGAAGTCGTTCTCGGGGAAGAGGGCATTTCCTGCCCGGCCGCGGCCGCGGCCTTCGGGTTTCGCCCCCTCCCCAAGGGACTGGAGTCCGGCAAAGGACTGGTGGGTTTTGGAATCGTTTCCGACGATGCGGCCGGCCGC
>CAYVUX010000352.1:0-4562 GCA_964455075.1 uncultured Desulfobacteraceae bacterium
TGCATCCGGGATCGACGGGGTCTGCTCCAAAATGTCCAGAATCGGAAAGCGATCCTCCATGTGCAGCGCCATAAACAACCTGGGCATCAAAGGGAAATGGAACGCCATGTGGCATTCATCTCCTTCCCCGAAGTAGGCTGCCGCGTCTTCCGGCCACTGGTTGGCTTCGCCGAGGAACATCCGGTCCTGGAACCGGGAATCCATATGGGATCGAATCCTCTTGAGGAACTCGTGGGTTTCCGGCAGATTTTCGCAGTTGGTTCCTTCCCGTTCGAACAAGTAGGGGATCGCGTCCAGTCGAAGGCCGTCCACCCCCATCCCCAACCAGAAATCCAGAACGCGAAACATGGCCTTTCGCACGCCCGGATTGTCATAATTGAGATCCGGTTGATGGGAATAGAAGCGGTGCCAGTAGTAGGCTTTCGCCAAAGGATCCCACGTCCAGTTCGACGACTCGAAATCCTGAAAAATAATCCGTGCTTCGCTGTACCGGTCCGGAGAGTCGCTCCATACATAGAAGTTGCGCCATCGGCTTTCCGGCTTGGAGCGTCTCCCCCGCTGAAACCAGGCATGCTGTTCGGAGGTGTGGTTGATCACCAGTTCCGTAATCACCCGAATGTCTTTCTTATGGGCCTCGCGCAGGAAGCGCTTGAAATCCCTGAGAGTTCCATAGTCCGAATGGATATCCATATAATCGGAGATATCGTATCCGTCGTCTTTGAGTGGAGAAGGGCAAAACGGCAGGAGCCATACGGCCGTTACTCCCAGATCCTGCAGGTAATCCAGCTTCCGGGTGAGCCCCTGAAAATCCCCGATCCCGTCTCCATCGCTGTCTTGGAAGGTCTTGACATGCAATTGATAGATAATGGCGTCTTTGAACCAGTGGGAATCGTTTTCCCGAGCCTCAGAAACATATCCCGTCATCCGGTGCATTCCTTTCAACGCTTTGCACTCGCTACATGAAGTAGTCAAAATCCCGTTCCGTGCGAACGCGGCGCCTGATCCGGAAGATGTGGGCGGGAGATACATGGGGATTGAGTTCCAGATAGTTCAGGGAGGCATGCCAGAGGTACCTGCCGTCACCCAGGAGATCGTGCACCTGATAAGGAGCTCTCCTGTCAAGCCCCAGGTCTTCAAGGGGAAGCTCCACCCATCCCGAATGGGTATGGTGCGGATCCAGATTCACCACGACAAAAATGATATTGTCCAGATCTTCCGTGTGCTTGGTGAAACAGAGGAGGCGCTCGTTGCTCGAGGGATGGAATTGGAGGTTGGCGTCGCCTTGAAGCGCCGCGTTTTCCCGGCGAATCCGGTTCACCCGGGCGATAAAATCTTTTAAGCTGATCGGGCTTTCCAAATCCCAGTCCTTGATCTCGTACTTCTCCGAGTTCACGTATTCCTCGCTCCCGAACTCCTTGGCCCCGGCTTCGCAAAGTTCGAATGCCGGGCCGTAAATCCCGTAACTGGGCCCCAGCGTCGCGGCCAAAACGAGCCTCGCCATGAAACCGGGTCTCCCTCCCGCCTGGAGGTATTCCGGCAGAATATCCGGCGTGTTGGGCCACAGATTGGGTCGAAAGAAATCTTTCAACTCCGTCCGGGTCAGCTCCTTGAAATACTCCTCGATCTCCGGGGAGCTGTTTCGCCAGGCGAAATACGTGTACGATTGTGTGAACCCCGCCTTGGCCAGGCGATACATGACCTTGGGCCGGGTAAAGGCTTCGGAGAGAAAGATAACCTCCGGATAGGTGTCCTTGACCTCCTCAATGAGCCACTCCCAGAAGACGAACGGCTTGGTGTGGGGGTTGTCCACTCTGAAAATCCGCACGCCCTGATCAATCCAGAAAAGCACAACGCTCTTGAGCTCTTCAAAGAGTCCTATCCAGTTCTCGGTATCAAAGTCCAGGGGATAGATGTCCTCATATTTCTTCGGAGGGTTTTCCGCGTGCTTTACGGTTCGGTCCGGTCTCCAGCGAAACCATTCCGGGTGCTCATGCACGTAGGGATGATCGGGGGAACACTGAAACGCCAGGTCCAGCGCGACCTCCATGCCGTAGGACGCCGCCTTCTCGATAAACCTCTTAAAATCCTCAAGGGTTCCCAGCTCCGGATGGATGCTCTTGTGTCCCCCTTCTTTCGATCCGATCGCCCACGGACTTCCGGGATCATCCGGATTCGCCGAAGGCGTGTTGTTTTTTCCTTTCCGGTTGGTGTACCCGATGGGATGGATGGGCGGCAGATAGAGGACATCAAATCCCATGTGGGCCACATAGGGGAGCCGCTCTTCGCAGTCCCTGAAGGTTCCGTGCTTCCCGGGCCGGCTCGCGCATGACCGGGGAAACATTTCGTACCAGGTGCTGAAACGGGCCTTTGGACGGTCCACGGTCACGGGAAGACGCTTCTTGTACATGGTGGAGCGGTCCCTATCCGGGAACCGGGCCATCACCGCGGCCAGTCGACTGTCCAGGGCCAGGCGAATCCGTTTTTCACGGTCTCCCCGGGCTCTCAGCATGCGGGCCCAATCAAGAAGCCGTTTCGCTTCCGGCCCGTCCGCCCGATTCCCCGCTTCCTCCACCAGCTCTGCTCCCTCAAGAAAATCCACGTGCCGGTCCTGGCCCGCAATCGATTTCGCTTCCAGGTTCCTCCGCCAACTTGTGAAACGGTCCACCCACGCCCGCAGGGTGTAGAGATACCGTCCCATATCCTCCACGCGGAAAGAGCCCTGCCAGCGATCATTCACCAGGAACATCATTGGAGCCTCCATCCATTCGGAGGCATCCTCCTTTCGCCATAGCAGGGCGGCGGATACGGCATCACTGCCGTCTGCGAATACGTCCGCCTCGACAGAGACGCTTTCACCCACCGTGCGTTTGACAGGGAAGCGGCCTCCGCCAATTTCCGGCTTCACCCCCTCAATAATCACACGCCTTCTGCCTTCTTCTATCTCCATCTATGCATCCATTCAAAAGTCATCGGACGCTCACCGTCGTCCCCGCCCCGGAACGGGGCGTCGCGGGGCATTCCTTTTTTTCGCATACGTCCACCCGCAACCGGGCGGCTCGCTTGGATGTTCCTTCCTCTCTTCGACTATAGGATGCTAACGGTTGCTTGTCAAACCGCCTCCCGGCCGAGAGGATTCTACAACCCGGCCATAGAGTTCGGCATACCGGCGGGCGGAGCGTTCCCAGGAAAAATCCTGACGCATGCCGTTCTTCACAATCTTTTGCCAGGTTACGCGGTCTTTAAAGCATGTTATCGCTTCAAGAATCGCCGCCTGCAGAGCTTTCGGTTCATACGGCCGAAATTTGAAACCGTTCCCTTTTCCGGTGCGGGCGTCAAACGGCTGTATCGTGTCTTCCAGTCCTCCGGTTGCCCGCACAATGGGAACCGTCCCGTATTTGAGGGCATACATCTGCGTCAAACCACACGGTTCATAGCGGGACGGAATCAGCAAGGCGTCGGATCCGGCCATGATTCTGTGAGCCAAGGGCTCGTCAAAACCGATGCGAACCGCAACCCGACCGGGGTTGCCTTCTGCAGCCTGGGTCAACGACCGTTGAATTTTGGGGTCCCCGGTTCCCAGAATCGCAAAACCCACATCATGCTTGAGGATTTCCTCCAACGCCTGAACGAGCAGGTCCAACCCCTTCTGGAGATCCAGCCGGGAGATCACCCCAAAGAGCGGCCGGTCCGCCAGAGAGGGATCGAGGCCCGTCTCCTTGAGCAGGGACAGCTTGCATGTCTGTTTTCCCCGGAAATCTTTAGGACTGTACCGGGCGGGAAGATGCGGGTCGTCAGCGGGGTTCCAGACACCATAATCCACCCCGTTCAAGATCCCGTAGAGTGTGCTGCGCCGGAACGCAAGTGCCCCCTCGATCCCCATTCCGAACTCCGGGTCCTGGATCTCCTTCGCATATGTCGGGCTTACCGTGGTGACAACGTCGGAGTACACCACCCCGGCCTTAAGAAGGCTTATGTTGCCCCAGTATTCCAGCCCTTCCATCCGGAAGAATTCCTTCCTGGACAGCCCTGCAACGTCGAGTTTCGCCGGAGGAAAGACCCCCTGGTAGCCTATATTGTGTATGGTGAACACCGTGGCAGTCTTGCGAAAAGCGGCACTTCCTTGGTACGGACCGCGAAGAAGCGCCGGCACCGGACCGCTTTGCCAATCGTGGCAGTGGATAATGTCCGGATGGAACGGGAGGGATTCCGCAAGCCTCAGCACCGCATGAGCGAAAAAAACAAAACGCTCCAGGTTATCGTAGTAGTCTCCCCGTTCGTTCCCGTAGACATTGGGACGATCGTAGAGATCCTCCCGTTCGATGAAATAGACCGGGACGCCTTGTTCCGTTCTCGCCTCCAACACGGAGCCCACCAGGGAGTATCCTCCCAAAGGCACTTCCAGATCTTCGATTGCCGTGCGCGTCGCTTTATGCCGTTCCCGAACCGCACGGTAAAACGGGATTGCCAGGCGCACATCCATCCCGAGCGCCTTCAGTGCGCCCGGGAGGGCCCCGGCCACATCGCCCAGGCCGCCCGTCTTGACAAAAGGCGTGGCTTCCGGA
>CAYVUX010000353.1:0-4555 GCA_964455075.1 uncultured Desulfobacteraceae bacterium
CCGTACGAAGTCCTTGCCCGCATGTCAAACAGGATCATCAACAGCGTGAAAGGCGTCAACCGGGTGGTGTATGATATTTCTTCAAAACCGCCGAGCACCATTGAGTGGGAATAGAGAGATAAAGTGGAAACACTTTTCCGAGGTCTCGCAGAATCACCCGGTTTGAGGGCTGTCCTTTCTCCGGTTTTAAAACCGGCCCGGTTCTACTCGTTTCCATTCATCTTCTCCCGGAGAACCGGAGAGTACTTGAACGTGACGATCTTCCTCGAATCCAGGGCCAGGTCCTCGCCGGTTTGAGGGTTCCTGCCCCGCCGCGTGGCTTTCTCTTTGACGCAAAACTTGCCAAACCCGCTGATCAACACGTCCTCTCCGGTTTCCAAATTCTTCTTGATGAGTTCCAACAAGGACTCAATGTAACGTGTCGCCCTGGATCGGGGCACTTCCAGACGCTCCTGAATCGAGTCCGCCAAATTCGATTTTGTGAGGGTCATGCGTTGAAACTCCTGTCTGTGGTTGGGTTTTCCAAGCAAGATTACTTCCATGTGTCTGTATTGTCAAGAAAATAGGAATCATTCCGCGTCGAAAAGGTATTCCAAAGGGCCGGATGCCTTTTGGGTCGACCCCAGCTGAAATTCCGGAACAAGGAACCCCTTCACCGCCGCTGGTCCCATCCACGAATCCCTCACGTGGAACCGGACATATGCCCTAATCGGAAACCAGCAAGTGCCCAAAATCAATTTGTGGATGGGCGCCAGTTAGTCCACTCGATAGTTCGGGGCTTCCTTGGTGATGATCACGTCGTGAACGTGCCCCTCCTGGAGACCCGCGGCCGTTACCCGCACAAATCTTGTATCCTCCTGTAATGATTGGATGTTCGCACAGCCGAGGTAGCCCATGCCGGACCGCAGGCCCCCTACCAACTGATAGACGGTCTCCGTGAGCGGCCCCCGGTAAGGGACCCTGCCCACGATGCCCTCGGGCACGAGCTTCTTTTCCAGTTCTCGGTCCTGCTGGAAGTACCGATCCCTGCTTCCACCCTTCATGGCCTCCAGAGAGCCCATACCTCTGTAAACCTTGTAGGTTCGCCCCTGGTACAGGACCGTCTCGCCCGGACTCTCCTCCGTCCCCCCGAACAGGCTCCCGATCATCACTACATCCGCACCGCCTGCCAGGGCCTTGGTGATGTCCCCGGAGAACTTGATCCCGCCGTCGGCCACAAGGGGAACCCCGCGCGATTTCGCCTCCAGAGCGCAGTCCATGATCGCCGTCATCTGCGGAACCCCCACGCCGGCCACAACCCGAGTCGTGCAAATGGAACCAGGGCCTACTCCGACTTTCACAGCATCCGCGCCCGCCTCAATCAAGGCCGCCGTGCCTTCCCTTGTGGCCACGTTTCCGGCCATCAACTCGAGATCGGGGAATTTCTCTCTGATTTCTTTTACCGCCGTGACAACCATGTTCGAATGTCCGTGGGCAGTATCCACAACCACAATATCCGCCCCGGCTCCCACAAGCGCTTCAACCCGATCCCACATGTCATCTCCCACTCCGACCGCGGCTCCCACCCTTAGTCGTCCGAGATGGTCTTTACACGCGTTGGGGTACTTACGGATCTTCTCGATATCCTTTATGGTGATCAACCCGCAGAGTCGGCCTTCGTCATCCACCACCAGCAGTTTTTCAATACGTCGCTCGTGGAGAATGGCCTTGGACTGTTCCATGGTGATTCCTACTTTGGCCGTCGCGAGGTTGTCCTTGGTCATGACGGCTTCGACCTTTTGATCCAGATTGGTTTCAAATCGCAGATCCCTGTTGGTGATAATCCCCACAAGATTGCCTTGTCTGACCACAGGAACCCCGGAGATCCGGTACCGTTTCATGATTTCGAGGACTTCGTGAATTTTCCTGTCGGGTTCAATGGTAATGGGGTCTACAATCATGCCGCTTTCCGATTTCTTGACCTTCTCCACCTGGAGGGCTTGTTGCTCCACACTCATGTTTTTGTGAATGAACCCCAGCCCTCCCTGCCTCGCCAGAGTGATGGCGGTTTCAGACTCCGTCACGGTATCCATTGCGGCGCTCACGATGGGAATATGCAATTCGATGTGGCGGGAAAGACGGGTGTTCACGTCCACTTGGCCGGGCAGAACCCGAGAATGCGCCGGAATCAAGATCAGGTCATCAAAGGTATATCCAATTCGAATGTCCTTGTTCGTCATGTTTTTCTCCCTCCAGCCGTTGAACGAGCATTCCTTCGAGAAGATCCGACAGGCAGACAACAACCCGCGAAGCCCGAAAAAACCTCAAAATTCTCAGGAGCAAGAGTGACCCGGGCACGAGCACTTCGGCCCTTTCCCGTTCCAACCCGCTCCAAGCAATCCTTTCCTTGAGTGTACAGGATATCATCCTCTTAAAGAGGGTCTCGATCTCCCCGACGGTCAGGCTCAAACCGTTCATTTTCTCGGGAAGAATCTCCTCCACGGGAATTCCATAGTGCATCGCGGCAAGGGCCGTGGCCGTTCCGCCGGTTGCGGCTGCATGCCAGGGCTGCCTTTCGCGGCGGAACGGGGAGAGCGCTTCTCCGAGAACCTCGTCCACATAACGCTCGATCCTTGCCAGATCACGAGACGCCGGCGGGTCCGCCCCCATGTAGAGCCGGTTCAGCAAGGCTGCGCCCAGAGGCGTGCTCTTTACCATTGACCGGATTCCATTCCGAAGCACGAACTCTGTGCTTCCACCTCCGAGATCCAAGACTATGGAAGGGACAGGCAGGGAGCCCAGGGCGAATGCGACCCCCTTGGCGCTGAGCAGCGCTTCCTCTTCTCCCGTCACAGGATGAAGCCGCATTCCGGTCCCCTGGGAGACAAGGTCCAGAAACTCCTCCCGGTTCTCCGCGTCTCTCACGAAACCTGTAGCCGCCGCGACAGCCGCTGACACATGAAATTCTTCCATGCATCTTCGGAATTCATTGATGATTTCGACCGTGCGGGCGGCAGCCTGCCGTGTAATTCGCTGCTTTTCCCGGGCTGATCTTCCTCCTGCGAGGCGGATATAGCCCCTCCTCCTTGCAAGCGGCATTAACACCGGAGGCGGACCGGAACCCTCGGCGATCAGGAGCCTTGCCGTATAGGTGCCGATATCCATTGAGGCCAAGGTTTTCATCATTTTTTTCGAAAACCTATCAGAGCACAACCCCTTTTTCAAGCGGCGCGTTGGCGGGCTCACTGGAGGCCCACGTACACAGGACGAAACTCGTGTTCTTCCCTCGCTAAGGCGTCTTCGATCATCCGGATCATACGTCCTCTGTTCCCTGGCATTCCCCCGTGGACGTTTACGTAGTTCGTGTAATGGTCAGAGAACACTTGCGAAGTAACCTCCAGGTTCTCCAGGATCTTTCGAGTCTCGGCAAGCACTTCGTGCGGGGAGAGCACATGAAAACGCCCCCTCTTGATCTGATGGAGAAGCAGGGTGTGGATCTTGGGGAGAAAGGTTCGAAATCGGATGAAATCCGGGTTGATCGCATTGAGCACCCTGGCCGTTTCCAGAGCATGGGCTTCGCTCCTTTCCCTTCCGCCGATGCCCAGCATGACATACTCGCTCAGTTCAATACCCGCTTCCCGAACCCACCTCCCGGCCTCGATTTGCTCTCGCGAATCCGTTCCCTTCTTCACAGAACGCAGCACCGCATCGTCTCCGCTCTCGAGGCCCACGTGGATGCGATTCAGACCGGCCTTCCTCAGCCGGGCGAGGTCGGCGGATCCCTTTTGGTGGATGTATTTCGAAGAACCGTACACCGTGATCCTTTCGAGGGCTGGAAAGAGCGTCCTGCTGTACCGGCAGACCTCGGCAAGCTCCTCCGTGGGCATGGCAATGGTGTTCCCTGCAGGGAAGAACAAGCTTCTTATCCGGGCGCCGTAACATGCGGAAGCCTCTCGGAGATCCTCCTTGATCTCAGCCACCGGCCGCACCCTGAATTGCGGGCCCTTTTTGTATAC
The DNA here is from genome assembly GCA_964455075.1 of uncultured Desulfobacteraceae bacterium. GTDB lineage: Bacteria > Desulfobacterota > DSM-4660 > Desulfatiglandales > Desulfatiglandaceae > CAYVUX01. The sequence goes on from CAYVUX010000353.1 coordinate 3,996, forward strand.
CATGCAGAACGTGCACTTGTTGTGGGGGCAACCTACGGTTGCCTGAACCAACAGGCTGTCCGCCTCGCTCGGCGGTCTGTAAATCGGTCCTTCGTACCTCATATGATCCCACACTCCGATAATCCCGGCCTTCATGTGTGATCGGTTCACGAATCGCCGGGTGTAAGAGCCTTCGCCCTTCCCGCTCGATCGGCATAATCGGTCCGGATACTGAATCCAGGATATCAATTCTCGGTCACGGTTGCACGTTCTTTTAAATCTCCCTCAAGAGCCTTGAAATCCCCTTGACAAAAGAAAGACGGCGTTTTGGGGTGCGTTGGCGAACGCTAGGTAATTCAGGGGGTTAGTGGATTGTTGGCGGCGGTTCGGCAGGCGGGTTGTCTACCGGTTGTCTACCGTCGTAAAGATTCGGGAGGTTCGGGGTGCGCCGGCCGCGCATGTCCTCGACCACGTGGGAGTAAAAGTCGATGATCATGCGTGGGCTCGCGTGGCCGGCCATGCGTGCGACCTCCATGATGTCCTTGCCGTCGGCCAGGCACCAGCTAATGTAATAATGCCGG
>CAYVUX010000354.1:0-4554 GCA_964455075.1 uncultured Desulfobacteraceae bacterium
GATGGCTGCACTGACGTGCCGTTGAAGACGCGAATTATCCGGAATCCACCGTCCCGACTTCGGGTTGAGGTGCACCTTCTGGCTTTCTTCCCGGCCGTTGCTCCCGCTCTGCCACGGAAACATGGCGCCCCGACACCCTTCCCCCGCCGCGGCTCTGCGCGCCTCACCGAGGCGGCGATACCGGTAGAGAAGGAGAGCCCGGGTGATCTCGGGAATCCGGAGGTTGATAAATGGGAATATGAAAAGCTCGTCCCAGAAGATGTGGCCCCGATAGGCCTCCCCGTGCCAGCCCCGCGAAGGAATGCCCGCATCCAGATCCATGGTCTGCATGGACACCGTTTGAAGAAGATGGAAAATATTCAGACGGAGGATCATGGAAGTGCGGTCGTCCTCGGAGGCGTGTTGTCTCCGGAACACCATGTCGAACCGGCCCCAGAGGCAATCCCAGGCCTGGACATGGGTCTCGAGCAGCTCTTCGAAGGACCCCGCCCAAGAGATGCGTTCTTTGGCGTCAAGTCCGCATTCGGAAGAGGCGTGATCGCGTGAGGTATGAAACGCAAGGATTTTTTCCAGACGCACTTCGCTTCCTTCCGCCGCCTCCACCACAAAGCGGTGAGCGATAACCCCCTGCTCCTGCGAAAGACTTCGACGGGTCCGGAGGACCTCCCCTTCGAGGTACGCCCTCGTTCTCGCCGCCTCGGCGACCCGGATCTCGGACTGGTTCGTTTGCACCTTCAATAAAAGGGTCTCCTCATCCAGTTCCTCGGAGGAGATAAAATCCAGATGCCGGCTGTTCAAGTCCTTATAGCGCTCAACGCCGGCGTTTATAACGGCGCCGTCCAGCGCGGTCTTGAACTCCAGAGAGCCGCTCCAGTTCTCCGGTGTGACGCGGATTTCCATGGCGGCCAAGTGGGGTTCGGCCATATGGACGAGGCGGCGCTCACGCATCACCGTCTCGCGGTCCTCCCGGTCCCGGAAACGAACCTCCCGGAAGAGCAGCCCCTGTCGCAGATCCAGCTCCTGCTCGCACGCCAGGACATCCACCTCCCGCAGGTCGAACCAATCTCCCGGCGGGATGCGGAAAGTCAAAGGGAGCCAGTTCGGCATATTCACCAGGTCCTCGTTTTCAATGACCCGTCCCGCGATCTCGGTCTCCAAGCGATTGTATCCCCCGGCAAGGTAGGTGCCGGGATAGTGGATCCCGTCCGCCCGGGCGTGGGGCCAGGTCCCCCGCGTGGCGAAGTACCCGTTTCCCAAAGTGCAAAGGGCCTCCCTCAGGCCCTCGTTGTCGGCTTCGAAACCTTGGAAGGGCACTACCCAAGGGGTGCTCATGCATGGCCTCCTTTCAGCAGGGATGCGAGTTCCTCCAGGAATGCCCGCACCTCATCCGGATTTTTCAACACATAAGAGGCTTCGGAAAAACGGGGCTCCTCGGCGACCACGATGCCCAGTCCCCGGTCCCGGACCGCCCCGAACGCATATTCATCGGTGACATCGTCCCCCACATATAACGGGTAGGCGCCGGAGCTATCCAGCCCGAGCGCCTCCAGGATCCAGAGCAGGGCCTTTCCCTTGTTCCAGTCAAGATCGGGCTGGAGTTCATACACCTTCTTTCCGTGGCCTTTCCGAAGCCGGGGGAGATCCTCCCGGACCCGATCCACGGCCTCCTCCACCGCAGGATGATCCCGGTCGGCCACCATGCGGTAGTGAACCGCGATGGAAAATTTTTTCCGTTCCACAAGCGCGCCATCGATCGATTCCAGGTCTTTCCGCAGCCGCTTTTCGGCCCGATCGAGATCGGGCAGGAATTCCTCGCCGCGCTCAGACGTGAGGCGGCCTTCCTCCGGTCCGTCTATGTCAAAGCCGTGGCTTCCCGCATAGACAAGCTCTTCCAGGCCCACCAGCCTCTTCACATCCTAGGTCCCGGCCGCTGATTATTCCCACGGTGCAGCGCTCCGAGAGAGCCCTTACAGCACGGCGCATGCTGTCGGCCAGGACGGCCCGGGCCGGATCGTCCACGATGGGAGTCAGGGTCCCGTCATAGTCCAGGAATACCGCCAACGTTTTGTTCTTTGCCGCCTCCGCGACCCCGTTTGCGGCGTCGAGCCCCGAGCGAAGCTCCCGGGTTGGTCGCGAAGCAGGCGCTGCATCGGCCAAATCTTTCACCACCACATCCGCGCCCGCTTTACGGAGGGCCGTACGGCCTCCTTTCCGATCGAGGCCGACCACACAGGCAAAGCCTCCCCGCTTCCCCGCCTTCACGCCGGAGATGGCATCTTCGAGGACCACCGTACGCCCGGGCTGCGCCTCAAGGCGCCTTGTCGCCTCAAGGAAGATGTCGGGGGCCGGTTTGCCGGCCAGCCCGAGTTCCTCGGAATCCACGCCGTCCACCTTGACATCAAAGAGATCTTGAATGCCGGCCGCCTTCAAAACCGCAGTGCAGTTTTTGCTGGAAGACACCACCGCGATTTTGAAATCCCGCTCCCTCAATGCCCGGGCAAGGGCGACCGCGGACTCGTACACTTCGACCCCGTCCTTTTGCAGACGTTCCCGAAAGAACCGGTTTTTGAGGTTCCCGAGCCCGCACACGGTCTCTTTCCCCGGCTCATCCTCGGGCCCGCCCCGGGGAAGCTCCAAGCCCCGAGAGTTGAGAAAGCTTTCGACCCCGTCATACCGCGGTTTGCCGTCCACGTATTCCGCGTAATCCGAATCCGGATCAAAGGGGTCCCATTGTCCCCCGCTCTTCTCCCGGTACGTGTCGAACATCTCCTTCCAGGCCGCGGCATGAACCTTTGCCGTGCGGGTCACCACCCCGTCCAGGTCGAACACCACCGCATCGTGCCGGAACCGCGAAAAAGCAATCCTCTGAGACCCTTCTTTCATGAAGTCCTCCGCAGTTTATGTGCATGAAGAGCCCATCACCCGCTAATTTCACCGATTACGGCCGGGATCGTCAATAGGGGCAAACACGCATTTTCCCGCCTTGAGGACGGTACGCGGGGTGTGGGCACACGGGAAGGAGTTTCGAAAGCATCAGAGGAATGGACATCTCTATTGAAGGACCAGGTTCCGGACGGTGACGCTCCCCATTCGGATGATCAGCCCTCCCGAGACGTCGGATGAGAGCAAAGGATAGGTGAAATAGCAGTCGTACCCGCCCGTGAGGAGGACGCCCTTTTCCTGGTCAAAGACCAGGGTCTCCGCGAAGTCTTGTGCCCGTAGCTGGATTTCGTCGCCGTTCAAGGCCCCGTCATACGCGCTTTGAATGGACGCATAATAGCTGGAAGCCACCTTGACCGGATCGCTCCCGCAGTCCTCGATGGAGAAAAGAACCGCCTTGTGCGCGTTGACGCGCCCGGCTCCTGTCTTGTCGTCAGGCCCGGGCGAGCCGATGTCGTCCGCGGTGATCTTCAAGAGCGTCTTCACCTGGCCGGGTGTGAGACAGGGATTTGCGGAGAGCATCAGGGCGGCGATGCCCGCCACCTTGGGGGCCGAAGAAGACGTGCCGCCGAATGTGGGCGTGTAGTCCGCGCTTGCGGGGTCGGTCGGATCGATCTGGGACCCGTCGTTGTATCCGTCTGCGCCCTGCCGGTCCGTGGTGTAGCTCCAAGGCCCGGGAGCGCAGACATCAGGGCCGGCTCCCACGTAGCTGGACCCCCATGCGAATTGGCCGTCGCTGCTCGACGCGCCCTTGTGCTCGTCCGTGGGGCTCGAGGCCCCCACGCAGATGAGATCCATCGAGTCCGTAAGATTGCACGGGAACCTGACGTCGTAATTCCAGGGCTCCCGGTCGGGACCGTTTCCTGCGGCGAAAACCATGATTTTTCCTGCCGAAAGGGCGTCCGATACGGCGTTCTCAATATTCGCGAACGGCGTTTCTAATCCCCACGAGTTGCTGAGGATGTCCGCGCCGTTCGAGACGGCCGTGTCAATAGCTGATGCCATGTCGGACAAGAACTCCCCAAAGTACACGGGCATGATCTTGACCCCGGGCGCTGTGCCCGTAACCCCGATGCTGTTTTCCTTGATCGCTCCCGCGTTTCCCGCGCATGCCGTTCCGTGGCTGCCCCGGGCCGAGCCGTCACCGGTACCGTCCCAGTCGTACCCTGTGACCAGGGTCAGGTCCGGGTGGGCAAGATCCACGCCCTCGTCCACCACCGCCACGACCACCGACGGCGAGACCGAGACCACGCTCCAGGCCTCGGGAAGTTCCATGTCGTTCAGGCCGTTTCCGAGGTCCGCGATCTGCCCCACGTTCTGGAGTTCGTACTGCCTTCCCCCGTAGGGATCCGTGCCCAGAGGTTCGGTGTCCACGTCGGGCGTTCCCAGAATGAGGATGTCATCGAGATAGGCTCCTTCGTATTGGAATGCCTCGTCGGACATATACCCAAACTCGAAATACGCATCATCCACCCGGTACGCGGGGGGCACCCGGTAGAGGAGCCTCCGCCAGCCCCCGTCCGTGGTGGGATCCGCGGTCATATCGCCCGCCGCCTTGACGGCGAGGAGTTGGTAAGCCCCCTCGAACGTGCTCGCATCCACGACGCGCACCAC